>CAYOGO010000128.1:0-4437 GCA_964403405.1 uncultured Lachnospiraceae bacterium
TTACGAGGGTGCAGGTGGAGGCCTTTTTGCGTTGGCAAATAGGGATACAAAAGCCGAAAAACATACTTGAGATAGGAACATGTATAGGCTATTCGGCGATAACAATGCTTGACGCAGCAGGTGACGACTGCCGATTGACGACCGTTGAGTGCGAGGATGAGCTGTTGAATGAAGCAAGACGTAATTTTGAAAAAAGCGGACTTTCCGACAGAATAACGTCATTTTTGGGCGACAGCGGAGAAATATTGCCGTTGATGAGCGGCAGCTTCGATTTTATTTTCATGGATGCCGCAAAGGCACAGTATTTGTCGCTCATGCAGGACTGTATGAGAATGCTGTCCCCTGGTGGAGTGATAGTGTGTGATGATGTGCTGTTTTACGGAATGATAAGCGGAGATAAGTCCCTTTTGAACAGAAGAAAGATAACCATTGTCAAGAGAATGAGGCTTTTTCTGGATAAAATGATGCATGACCCCACTCTTGAAACGCTGTTGCTCCCAATCGGAGACGGTATTTGCATGAGTAAAAAAATAAGCTGAAAGAGAATATATGAAGAAAACAGAATTACTTGCACCTGCGGGAAATCTTGAGCGATTGCAGGTCGCATTGCAGTACGGTGCGGATGCCGTATACATGGCAGGAAAAAAATTCGGGCTGAGAGCATTTGCAGAGAATTTTGATAAGGATGAGCTTGCAGATGCGGTGAGCTATGCTCATTCACTGGGCAAAAAGGTCTATGTCACGGTAAATATATTTGCAAACAATGATGATATAGATGCTCTCGGTGATTATTTTAAGTATCTTGACAGTATAGGTGCTGATGCGGCAATAGTTTCGGATCTCGGCATTTTTGCCGTTGCACGTGAGAATGCTCCCAATCTTCCGATACATGTGAGCACTCAAGCAAATACTTGCAATTATTCTGCCGCAAAAATGTGGCAAAAATTAGGTGCGTCGAGGGTCATATTGGCAAGGGAAATATCGCTTGACGGCATAAAGCGCATAAGGGATGAGGTCGGAGACAGCCTTGAGCTTGAAGCATTTGTACACGGTGCAATGTGCATGTCATATTCAGGAAGATGCCTTTTGAGTAATTTTTTAACGGGCAGGGGTGCAAATCACGGTGAATGTGCCCAGCCTTGCCGTTGGAATTATTATGTCATGGAGGAAAAACGACCCGGCGAGTACATGCAGATAGCGGAGGATGACAGAGGCACATATGTGTTCAATGCAAATGATCTTTGCATGATACGTTATATTCCTGAACTTGTAAATGCAGGTATATCGAGCTTTAAGATAGAGGGCAGAATGAAGACCGTAAATTATACTGCGACGGTCACAAAGCAGTACCGCTCGGCGCTTGACAAGTATGAGAGTGATCCATTGGGGTATGTGTTTGATGAATATTGGGCTGAGGAGCTTGATAAAGCAAGCCACAGACCGTTTTCAACGGGATTCTTTTTCGGCAAGCCGGGAGTGGATGCGCAATGCTATGACAGCAGCGTTTACATGAGGGATTACGGATTCATAGGTAAGGTCATAGGCTATGAAAGAGAAAAAAAGCTGTTGAAGATAGAACAGCGCAACAACTTCAAGGTCGGAGAACATGTTGAGCTCATGCCACCGAAAGGTCATCATAAGGAAATATTGCTCACTGAGATGTATAATGATAAGCTTGAGCCAATATCTGTTGCACCTCATCCGCAACAGACGGTGTACATACCCTATGATGAGGAAATAGAACAAAATTCAATATTGAGAAGAAAATAAAAATCAAATTCCCAACGCGATCCTCAGTTGTTTGAAAATCTGCATTGGGAATTTTTTGTTTTTGTATGGATCATGCAGTCATTATGGCTTCAAAGCGAACAAAAATGCTTTCATCTGCATTCGCATCGGCAACGGTGACCTTTACTTTATGCTTTCCGAACGGAATATCCTTTGCAAAATACGCTCCCTCAAGCTTTTGGAATGATCTAAAGCAGTGATCCCAGCTTCGGCAAACAAATTCGGGTCTGCCGTCAATGGAAACAAGCACATCATGGCTTATTCCGCCGCCCATCCAGTAGAACGCACCGCATGAGCCCTCAAATTCAAACGAAAAGCTGTCACCGGGGTGGAGTGCCTCAAGATATGTGGGAAAGCGTCCGTCCGTGCTTTCTTTGATGCTGAATCCGTCAAGCGTCAAATTGCTTAAATTTTGGCAGAGCGTTATATCTGCATTGTCGTATGTGATATTGCAATACGGTGAGGGGATGCTGTGCTTTATGAGTGAGCTGCCGTCACATTTTGCAAGGGTCTCACCCAAAAGCAGTGTAAGTGAATCCGCACACGCCTTGTAGCCAATGTCGTTGGGATGTGCACCGTCGGGCATGAAATCTCTGCAATTTCCGCCATGCTTAAGTATAAATGCATGAAAAGCCTCGCCTATGTCCCATGAAATGGATGAATAGTGTCTTGCAACCAGATTTTCAACGCTTCTTGCTTCAAATTCAAGACCTTTTTCTATATTGTCGATTATATAATCCTCCGTCATGACAAGGTTGACTATATCAATATACGGGTCATGCTTGCGGATGATCCTGAATATACTTTCTGTCTGAATAAGCATTTTTTCGTAATCGTAGCCGCTGTCATTGGTTGCATATTCTATAAAGATGAGATCAGGTGAATGCCTCAGAATATCGTAATGGCATCTGAACATACCGAGCCCTGTGCCCGTGCCGCCTATTGAGGCGTTGACATCGCTTATTTGTGCATCGGGGAAATTGTCGCAGAACCATTTTGTAGTCAATGCGGCACAGGAAGTCCTTTTGTGATCCGATGAGCCCGCACCCTCCGTTAAAGATCCTCCAAAGTAGGCGATCTTCAGCCTTTTATCGTGCTCAAGCTTGTACTTTGTATTGTTTAACATGGTATCCTCCTTATGCTGTCATAATTCCGGCAAATCTTGCAAAAATATCGTGATCCTCCGCTTGCTGAGGTATGGTGACCGTTACGGTGTGCGTGCCGAAGGGAAGGCCCTTTACAAAGGTTGCTGCCTGCACTTTGATGAATGATCTGAGATAATTATCCCAGCTCCTTGCGTTGATCGGCTCACCGCCATCTATGCAAACGCTGACATCGCAGCTTATACCGCCGCCCATCCAATAAAAAGCGGCTCTTGTTCCCTCAAATGTGAAGGAAAAGCTGTCACCGGGGTGTATGCCTTCTATATATTCGTTAAATCTGCCGTCGTTTACGGTGTTTTTGAATTCAAAGCCGTCAAGCATGAGGTTATCGACATTTCTTATATCTATCAGCCCTACACTGTCGGATAAAACATTGTACAGCTTATTCGGAAGAATGTGCGGAATAGTATCCGAGGGATCATCTTCAATATTGTCTTTGATAAAATTTGCAAGTGTACCTGCATATATACTGTGCCCCGAATCGTTTGGATGCAATCCGTCAGGGATGAGGTCGTGCAATGCCAATGAGGAAGAAGCAGTGCGTGCCAATAGAGCATTGCCCACATTTACCACGGGAATACCATAATATTTTGAAATATCGCTCTGTGCGGTGACTGATTCCGAAACTGTGCCGCTTTCCATGTATTTAAGCATTGGTTCACCTGTCGTGATAACGGTTACAATATCGGTGAACGGATCGCGACCGTATATCGTTCTTATTATGGATTCTGTCTGCATTGCGATATTGTTGTATTCATCACCCTCGTCATTTACGGCAAATTCCATAAAAACGAGATCGGGCTCAAAGGCGAGAGCATCCCTTTGGCATCTGTACATTCCGAGGCTTGTGCCTGTGCCGCCTATGGAGGCATTTTTTGCAGTTATCCGAGCATCAGGGTACTGTTGCTTGAACCATTGTGTGATAAGTGCTCTGTATGACGTGTTTTCTGCATCGGAGGCACCTGTGCCGTCGGTAATTGAACCTCCGAAATATACTATGCGAAGCTCCTTGTTGTGAGTGAGCTTATATTTTGTGTTATTTAACATTATTATTCCTTTATAATACATCTGTATTTCCTGATTACAGGATCATGTATAATTTTAACATATTTTATGTACACTGTCAATCCGCTCTTGTATAAAAAAGACAAAAAACGTAATGAAGACTGCTTTCCATTGACAAATTGTGCTAAAAATGGTATAATTCTTTCGCACAAAAGATAAGCACGGTTCTTGTCGGACGCACTGCTTGACGGTGTTGTTCGGGGGTAAGGAAATTATGGTGAGAATCCATAGCAACAGCCATTACCGTAAATGGATATATTAGTCCTCAAGTCGGAATGCTTACTGTTCCGTGGTCGGTAAAAAGCTCTTGGGCAAAAGAAAACATTACATTGTTCACAGCGGGAGAATAATATAATGATTTTCGGTGGAGAGCGTTTTTATCTTATCCTTTATGTAATAATATTTACACGAAAGGATTTTT
>CAYOGO010000129.1:0-4381 GCA_964403405.1 uncultured Lachnospiraceae bacterium
ATATAATATACACAGGAGATTTACAAAATGATTTTAACAAATGAAGAATACAACATATTGCCTGTTGGCGATCTTGGAATTATCGCACTTCCTGGTTGTGAAGCCTTTGTATCGCAAATTGATGAATATTTGCTCAAATGGCATCATAATCGCCGTGTAAGCCTTTCGGTACAGACGGAGGAATCGACTATCGATACCTTTAAGGTCGATGTTGTTTGCCCGAGGTTTGGTACGGGTGAAGCAAAGGCTCACATTAAGGAAACTGTAAGAGGTAAGGATCTTTACCTTATTTGCGATCCCTTCAATTACGGCGTGACATACACTATGTACGACATGAAGGTGCCCATGAGCCCGGACGATCACTTCCAGGATCTTAAGCGTGTTATTTCTGCAGTTGGCGGCAAGGCTCGCAGACTTACGGTCATAATGCCCATGCTTTATGAAGGCAGACAGCATAAGCGTACAGCACGTGAATCTCTTGACTGTGCACATGCACTTCAGGAGCTTGTTGCCATGGGTGTTACAAACATCATTACATTTGATGCACATGACGCACGTGTACAGAATGCTGTTCCTCTTAGTGGCTTTGAGTCCATATCCCCTGCTTATCAGATGATAAAGTCACTTGTTCACACTGTTGACAATGTAAATATCGACAAAGACAAAATGCTCATTGTATCTCCTGATGAGGGCGGAATGTCACGTTGTATGTATTATTCATCAGTTCTCGGTCTTGATCTGGGTATGTTCTACAAGCGCAGAGATTATTCAGTCGTTATAAACGGCAGAAACCCGATAATAAGCCACGACTTCCTCGGTAAGGATGTTGAGGGTAAGGATGTTATTGTTGTTGACGATATGATCTCATCAGGTGAATCAATGCTCGATGTTGCCGCACAGCTCAAGGCAAGAAAGGCAAACAGAATATTCGTATTCTCTACATTCGGTCTTTTCTGCAATGGTCTTGATAAGTTTGATGAGGCTTACAAGAACGGTACAATCGACAGAGTATTCACAACGAACCTCATATACAGCTCACCTGAGCTCCTCAAGAGAGAGTGGTATGTTTCGGTTGATATGTCAAAATATGTTGCTCTTATTATCGATACATTGGCATATGACAAGTCATTGAGCAACGTGCTCAGTCCTAACCAGAGAATAAAAGAGCTCCTTGAATCTCTTAAGTAAAACTTATAAAATTACTGCAACAGCGGAGCGTATCTATATCGGTACGTTCTGCTGTTTTTTTATAATATATTCGTTATACCGAAGACTTCCGTATCAAGCAGGTCGTCAAGGTAATAAATGAGAGAATCGACTGCATCGTAAATGCTTTCGATTTTCTCCGCTTTCAGTGCATAATTCAGCTTTGTAACGGCGTAATCCACGCTGTCAATATCCGAATGGTGTAATGCCATAAACAGCTTTTCTCTGAATTTATACCATTTGTCGTTCAATTCATTCACAGCATTGCTTATATCGTCAATATCGTGAGAGCTATTTATTCTGTCGCATAATTCAAGCATATCATCCACTTTTTTATTCATTGCCGCATCGCAACATATGATTCCGACCGTCATTAATATAAGTAAAGCTGTGACCCAAACAAGATTTTTCAAACACATGACCTCCCTTTTGTTTTGTCGTGCAGGTATTTAAGTATTGTTATTCTCTTTTTCTGTTTTCATCTCTTTTGAATATTATTTTAAGAGTACCGTCAGGCTCAATATATGAATATATAACGTCACAAACGGGTTTTCCGTAGGTCTGTATCTCCTGTAATATTTTTTCCTTTGATTTAGATGAAAACTGCATGTAATTGTCTAAAAATTTACCGTTCATCATGACGGGAAGGCTAAAGACGGAGTCATTGGAATCGATATTCAGGTCCTTTTTCTGTACATTCTGTAATTCCGGTTTTTGGAAGCAGGCTATATTGCCGTCGGTTTCAAGCACGGCAAAATCGATATCATTAACGCTTGATATTCCGCTCGCGTGCATTGCTTCAAGCAGATCGCTGAAACTGACCATGCATTCCTGTAATATCTTATGATTGATCTTACCATGCGCGATAAGGACGGACGGTGTTCCGTTAAGCCATGTTCTGAACCTTTTGCTTCGGAAAATAATAAACGAAAAGAGTATCTGAGCAAATAAAAGCACAACAAGCGGTATTATGCCTCTCATCAATGGTATTTTTTCGTCCTGCATGGGCATTGCGGCAAGATCCGCAATTATTATGGATATTACCATTTCAAACGGCTGCAGCTGACCTACCTGTCTTTTGCCCATGAGCCGCATTACCACTACCACACTGACGTATATTATAAATGTTCTGACTATAAGATTTAACATAATGCATCCTTTACACCGTGATATATCATATTATTTACAAGGACAGTGCTTATTATGTAACCAAAAAAGAGGTCAGATAAATATCTGACCTCATCCAATGGATATTGTTCCGTTATTAGTCCACGGTTACAAACACAGCCGTACCGTTTGCGATGATGGGTGTGTAATAGCCGTTTTCATCCTGAGCAACGTCAATGATTTCACCATCCTGATAGAATACTACATTTTCGCCGTTGATCTTGATCTTGAGCTTTACACCCCTCGTTGTTGTATACGATTGAGCATTCAACTCTGCAAGATTCAGAACCATGAATGCTTTACCGTCACCGTCTTTTTTGTCAAAGCAGCCTACAAGGTACGGAGCTGTGATCTCATTGCCGTTTTTGTCAAGAGCCTCAACCAAAACATCGTCAAAGCCTGTGTATCTGTTTTCCTCGGCAACAGCACCGTTCGGATCCTTGCCGAGCAGGTATGCGCCCGTATTTGTGTACAGGGAGTATATTTCTGCAAGCTTCATGAGCTCCTCATTTGTTCTCTGGGCATCGTACCATGCCTTTGTGGGTGTAAAATCATCCTCAAGGAGCTGACCGTGTGACCAGTCACCCTCATATTTGTAATAAGGGAGATCCGCATAGCAGAAGTAATTTACGCCCTTTGCACCAAAGCACATTGCAAGATAGGATGCAAAGCGGAATGACTTTGCGGTATAAACCGTTATTCCGTTGTTTTTGAGATTGAAGGATTCAAGATACATCCAGAAATCGATCTTGTCACCCGTAACACGTCTTACTATCTTGAGAAAATTGATGTAGTCCAACCATTCTGCATATGTCAGATTATAATTTCTTGCGTATCTGTCAAAGCCTGTTACCTGAAGATTGTCGAGATAACCGTTCTCCTCCAGTGATTCCCATACTTCAAATGAATAGAAGTGGTTAACATAGCACTTTATGCCGTACTGGGAGTATTTGGAGTTGTAGCTTTCTACCTGTGCATGGATTGCAGGGAGAATCTCCGGACCGGGTTCATCCCTAAGGTGTGCAGCGTAGACCATGGGGTTATTGAGCATGAATTCTTCGCTGCGTATTGTAACCTCGTTATTTGCATCGGCATATGCGTCTACCATGAAATACATGCCAAAACGGACACACCATGTTGCAATATCCTTATAATTCTCCTCAACCCAGTATTTTGGATCTGTTGAAAGATTGTATGACATTAAATTAATGTTGCAGTCCCTAGCCTCCTTTATGAATTTAGGCGTAAAGGACTGATGGAATGCATTGTGTGCGGCGATTATAAATTTCGGTGCAACGTATTTGCTTACAAATTGTCCGCTGAGCTCCTTAGTTGGTAAGGCGTACACGTCTTCAAGATCGTCATATCCGAGGTAATTGTTTATGAATTCATAAGCCGCTCTCATGTCGGAATAATATGTTTTTCCGCCGAGGATGACGTTTTTGTCGTCATCAATGCAGATAGCATAATCCATTTCGTCTTCAAGAGCATCAAATGAGCTGTCACAGGATGTTTTTACATCGGAGCTTGCAAAAATTATGTAATTTTTGTTGGTAAGTGCCCCGTCGGAGTCCTTTTGGGCTTGTGGTCTTTTTCCTGAAAGTTTTTCGATGACATCCTGCAAAAGCTCGACCTCACGCATCTGGCGTGGTGCCTCATACTTTTCGGAATAGATTATAACATAATCCCCCAATGCCTTTACATCCTCACTCACGGGAATGGGTGTTGGTGTTGGTGAAGGCGTCGGTGTTGGATCATCCGACGGCGTGGGTGTCGGAGTAGGCGTGGGCGTCGTTTCGGCATCTGCCGACGGGGACGCTGCTGTTGTGCCTGATGGTGTAGGCGTTGCCGTGCTGCATGCGGTAACTGAAAAAAGCATTACCAATGCCAGCAATACTGATACAAAGCGTTTCATGTAATGTTTCCTTTTCGATGTTAATATCAGTCTACTGTTACAAACACAGCCGTACCGTTTGCGATGATGGGTGTATAGTAGCCGTTTTCATCC
>CAYOGO010000130.1:0-4331 GCA_964403405.1 uncultured Lachnospiraceae bacterium
TGGTGAAACATTGATAGAGCGTCAGATACGTCAGCTTAAGGAGGCAGGCATCGATGATATAACGGTCGTTATTGCGTATAAGCAGGAGCTGTACTTTTTTCTTCAGGACAAGTGGGGCGTGAACCTTGAGGTCAACCCGGATATAAAAAAGAATAATATATATTCGCTTTACATTACTCAAGATCATCTTGACAACACTTATGTGTGCAACTGTGACAATTATTTTGAAAATAATCCGTTCTCGCTGTATGAGTACAGTGCCTTCCATGCAACCGTATACAAAGAGGATGCACACAATGAGCTTTTGATAAGAAAGAATGATAACGGCAGGATACTCAATGTATACAGCGGTGATCGCTTTGGTGAGTGCGTTTACGGACATGCGTATTTTGATCGTGAATTTTCGCAAAAATTCAGAAAATATCTCAATGATGAGATAGATGATTTCCGTGCGTCAGCACTTTTCTGGGAGGAATTTGTCTCTAAGCATGTTGACAACCTTGATATGTACGCACGTAGGTATTCCTCTGATTTTGTTTTTGAATTTGACGAGATACAGCAGATACAGAACATAGAGGGTCTGTTCCTCAACAGTGTGAGCGGACGCATAAATGAAAAGATATGCGCTGTTCTTAATTGTGCGGAGGATGAGATCAGCGATATAGTTATTCTGCAAAAGGGTCTTACAAACATACTGTTTACATTTGTTGTAAGAGGAGAAAGGTATATATTTCGTTATCCGGGGGATAGCAGCTCATTTTTTATTTACAGAAAGAACGAGTGTGTGGCTCAAAGGCTTGCCGCACGTGCTCATGCCGATGACACTTATGTATATATCGATGAAAGCGGCGTTAAAATTTCAAAATTCAGAGAAAATTGCAAGAATCTCAACGGGATATACTACAACGACATTGAATTGATGAAAAAAATAGCTGCAAAGATCCGCAAATTCCATGATGAGGGTGTGAATCTTCCCGATGCCGGTGATTATAATTACGATCCTATATATCAGTGTGAACGCCTTTTTGCGGAAGCCTCAAAAATGAAGGGCAATCTGTTCAAAATATTTGAAAAAGAATGGGATATGATGAGAAAATTGCAAAAATATGCGGATATGGACGGCATACCGCATACAATGTGCCACAATGATATAAATGTTGACAATGTTCTGCTGACGGATACTACATTGGATATCATTGATTGGGAATTTGCGGGCTTCAATGACCCGGGATATGATTTCGGCAGGGTAATTGCGGGGCTTGATTATGAGGCTGATGATGAGAGAGTATGGGATATACTTGAGGCATATTTCGGCAGACCTGCAACGGAAAAGGAGCATTTGCATTGGCTGGCTTATTCTGCAATACATAATTGGTACTATGTCGGCTGGGCACTCTATAAGGAAAGCATTAACGAAAGCAGTCGTGATTGGATGCTGTTCTTCTTCAAGCAAACAAAAAAGCTTGCAGGCTGGTGCCTTCCGAGATATGAAAAAATGTACGGAAAGCTTTGATATATGTCGATCGAAGCAATAACAGAAGAATAAACGGCGGAATGATAATTTCATTCCGCCGTGCTTGCTTATGTTATCCCCAGCAATTTGAGAAGATCGGAGAGGATATTTGTTCCCGTGACGATATAGACTATAAATCCGACAAACACAAATGCCAATGCAACCTTTATGAGCTTTTTTGTCACCTTAAATGCGAGCATGACGATAAGCACCAAAATTGCAATAGCGATAATTAATTTCAATATCATGGATTATCTCCTTTTTATTTATTTGCAGCACGACTTGCAGGCACTGTAACCATCCTTGATGAGCTCTGACGGATCACCTGTATAGTATGCTTTGTTTTCCTCTTTTATTCTGGTTACCTGTGAACAGAATTCCATATGATATTTTTTTGATCCCGTATTGAGAACATACGTGTTATCAATGTCATTTGACGGTGAGGTTGACGGTGTTACCATCGGTGTCGGAGACGGTATGGGGGAGACTGTATCATCGGGATCATACGGTATATCCTTGCAGCATGAGCCACAGGGTATGTATCCGTTTTTGATGAGCTCCTGTGCCGTACCCTCAAATATTTCCTTATTTTCGCTGACGATACGGTCCACCTGGGAGCATGACTCTGTGTGAAATTTTTTTGAGCTTTTGTTTATCACATATGTATGCTTTTCTGCAGACGGTGTTTTATCGGGCAGTGTTTCCGTATCAAGGCAGCTCTCACCCGTAAGATAATCGATAGTTATTCCCGGCTGAACATTGTATGCATAAACACAAAACATTATTCCGTCCCCGTTGTCCTCGACCGAATAGCCTTCCATAAGACATCCGCTTGCAAGCAGGTTATTGCCCTTAAATATGGGCGTTACTCTGTACAGAACATGATTTTCTGTTTCTTTTACATAGTCATGTACCATATCCTCAAACGGCAGCATGCCTTCGATGTTAAGATAGCGTGTTCCGGTGATGAGATTCTTTTCATTTGCATTTTCTCCTGCCAACATGTAAGCTATGAGGTGACAACGGTTATACAGATATTTTCCGTCTACAATATCGTATCTTACGGAGTGCCATCCGCTCGGTTTAACGGAGCCTATATTGCCTCTGTCCTCGGTAGGCATAATATCAATGCCGATGCAAGCGTACGCAGTACCGCATCTTCCCAATGTATCAAGCTCAGAGTAAAACTCAAACGAGCTTGCATTTATTTCGTTTTCTTCAAAATAAGGCTTGTTGTCGTTTATTACAACATACGGCTTATTTGAAAACGGAGGTATATTTTCAAGAGTGATTATATCGTCCGGTATATTTGCAGAGGGCGGCAAAAAACTTGCCTGACATCCGGTAAGTATCAATGCAAGCGTAATAAATAAAGTAAAAATTGATGCAAGCTTTTGTTTTATTCTCATTTGATATATGTCTCCTTTGTTATTATATCGTGTGAATTACCTGCAAAATCCTCACTGCATATTTTTTTATAGCAGGAGAGATCTATGTCTATATAAATGTCGGCGGGGTAGACCTTATTCCAACGGTATACGGTAATACCTTCAAGCTTTGACTCAAATTGCTTTATTCCTGTATTTTCAGCAAAAACATACTTTGCATTATCCGACTTACCGTCGTAAAGTATTGTATTTACACCGCTGTTTTTAAAGAGAGGTATCGAATAACTGTCAAGCAAACACAGATAATTCTCTCCCAATGCTTTGCGTATATCAGCGATTATATTTTTATCACGGCTTTGACGTCTGTTATTGAACATCATTCCGTTTTTATTATCAAGACAAACTATAATATTCATATTTTTACAAAAGGAGGTCAGCCGATAGGACCAACCTCCGAATTGATTACATAAGTGCCTTTATGGCATTGATCTGTTGATCTATGGATGCAAGAGCCTCCGTGTATTTGAGTACCTTTGCCTTTTCCTCATCAACAAGCTTTGCAGGTGCTTTGCTTACGAATCTTTCGTTTGAAAGCTTACCGTTTGCTCTGTCAAGCTCTGACTGTGCTGTTGCTTTTTCTGCCTCAAGTCGAGCAAGCTCGGCTGTGAAGTCAACCAGCTCATCGATCGGGAAGTATACGATCAATGTTCCTACCGTAACTGCCTTTGCGTTTTGAGGTACGTTAGCATTTGTATTTGCAATGGTGAGCTCCTGTGTATTTGCAAACCTTTCAATGTATATTCTTGCATTTTCGAGCATGTCGATGGCTTTGCCCGTGCTGTCGAATATGATCATATCAAGCTTCTTTGAATTTTTGATATTCATTTCGGCTCTCAAATTTCTTACTGCACGGATTATATCCATTACGAGATTCAGCTGCTCTTCAGCCTCCGGAGCATTGAGCGATTCATCGTATTCCGGCCACTTTGTGAGCATTATGGTCTCCTCGCTTGTGTCCTCGTGGGGGAGATGCAACCATATTTCCTCTGTGATAAACGGCATGTACGGATGCAAAAGTTTTAATGCCTTTGTAAGCGTTGTTACAAGAACATATATTGCTGTCTTTCGTTGCTCAACGTCATCGGAATAAAGACGTATCTTTGTAAGCTCAATGTACCAGTCACAGAATTCCGTCCAAATGAAGTCGTAAAGCTTGAGTGCAGCAACACCGAGATCAAAATTATCCATATTTGACGTAACCTCACGTGTGACCTCGTTAAGCCTTGACATTATCCACTTGTCATCTGCAGTGTAAAGTGCCTCATCGGGCTTTTCAAACGGTGCATTTTCGAGATTCATTACTATGAAGCGGCTCGCATTCCATATTTTGTTTGCAAAATCTCTGTAAGCTCTTACCTTGCTGTCGTAAT
>CAYOGO010000131.1:0-4330 GCA_964403405.1 uncultured Lachnospiraceae bacterium
CACTTGATTAATTTTGTATTTTATAGTATAATATTATGTATAATTATTTATTTGAAAGGTTTGAAATGAAATGAAAGCAGTTATAACCGTTACGGGCAAAGACAGCGTTGGCATTATTGCCGCGGTAAGCCATGAATGTGCAAAAAACTCAGCCAATATACTTGATATTACACAAACAGTACTCAGCGACTATTTTGTTATGATAATGCTTGTAAACATAGATGAACTTATTGTTCCTTTTGATGAATTTGTAGACAAGCTTGATGCTTTGGGCAAAAATAAAAATCTCGATATACATACGATGCACGAGGATATTTTTAACACAATGCATAAGATCTGAAAATAATATGTATTGCAGAATCAACTATTTACACGAAAGGCTTATATTATAATGTTAAATACATCAGATATTCTCGAAACCATAAATATGATAAGTCAGGAAAATCTTGACGTCAGAACGATCACAATGGGAATTTCTCTCTTTGATTGCGTCAGTGAAGATGAAAATCGTCTTTGCGATAAAATTTATGACAAGATTACTCGCAGAGCCGAGAAGCTTGTTCCCGTTGGTTGTGAAATAGAAAAGCGTTACGGTATACCGATAGTAAATAAACGTGTTTCGGTAACACCTGTCTCCCTCATTGCAGGTGACATTTCACCGGATGGATACATCAAAATTGCAAAAGCAATGCAAAGAGCAGCCGATACATTGGGAATAAATTTTATCGGCGGTTTTTCCGCACTTGTTCAAAAGGGTATGACCAAAGGTGCAGAGCGTCTTATATCCGTTATTCCCGAAGCTTTGACTGAAACAGACCTCGTTTGTTCTTCGGTTAATGTTGCGAGCACAAAGGCTGGTATTAATATGGATGCCATTGCACAAATGGGCAGCGTTATAAAGCGTGCTGCATACCTCACAAGAGATAAAAATTCCATTGCTTGTGCAAAGCTTGTTGTCTTTGCCAATGTTCCTGATGACAACCCATTCATGGCAGGTGCATTCCACGGCATAGGTGAAGACGAGGTTGCCATAAACGTAGGTGTTTCCGGACCGGGTGTTGTTGCGTCTGCAATAAAGCGTGCAGGTAACTGCTCACTCTCTGAGCTTGCAGACCTTATAAAAAAGACTGCATTCAAAATAACAAGAGTAGGTCAGCTCGTCGCAATGGAAGCCTCCAAAAAATTGGATGTTCCGTTTGGTATAATCGACCTCTCATTGGCACCGACACCCGCAATAGGTGACTCCGTTGCACATATTCTTGAAGAAATGGGACTTGAAACATGCGGTGCACACGGCACAACCGCTTGTCTTGCAATGCTCAATGATGCAGTAAAGAAAGGCGGCGTAATGGCATCTTCAAGAGTCGGCGGTCTTTCCGGTGCATTTATTCCTGTTTCAGAAGATGCAGGTATGATCTCCGCTGTTGAACAGGGTTCACTTACGCTCGAAAAATTGGAAGCTATGACTGCCGTATGTTCGGTAGGTCTTGATATGATTGCAATTCCCGGCGACACACCGGAAGCTGTAATATGCGGTATTATTGCAGATGAAATATCAATAGGTGTTGCAAACACAAAGACAACTGCCGTTCGTCTTATTCCGGCATACGGAAAAGGAGTTGGCGATAAGGTTGATTTCGGCGGCTTGCTCGGTTATGCTCCAATAATGGATCTTAACATGAGATCTCCCGAAAAGTTTATTGCACGAGGCGGACATATTCCCGCACCGATCCACAGTTTGAAGAATTAATTGTTTAATTAAACAACAAAACTAAATACCCTCTTTATAGCATTGTAATTTTTTCAATGTTATAAAGAGGGTATTTTATTAATTTACGACCGGTGTTACGTACAATCTGTCCTTTGTGTGTGTTATGTACATATCGTACTCCGCTTGAGAGTCGATCGGAATTATATTATAATTTTCCACATGCATATTTTCATCGGTTGCAACAACAAGATTTACTTGCAACTCATTTGAAAGGACGTAAAGCACCTTGCAATCCTCGTCTATCCAATCCTTAACGACGCTTGGATGTGCCTCGACCGCAAAGCCCCAATGCTCATGCATTTCGGTCTGTTGCTTTAATTCCTTTTCTATGGCCTCCAATATGACGGACTCACTGAACACTCTGCCCGTACCGTTGCAATACGGACATGGGTTCAACAATACGGATGACAAACGCTTTTTGTCCTTTTTTCTCGTTAATTCCACAAGCCCCAGATGCGTCATACCGACTACCGTAACACTTGAACGGTCATTCTTACATGCGTTTTTCAGTGTTTCAATCACCTTATGTTTGTTTTCTTCCGATTTCATATCTATAAAATCGATTATAACTATTCCGCCTATATCACGCAAACGTAATTGCTGTGCTATTATTTCTGCAGCCTGAAGATTTGTATTGAGAATAGTCTCGTTTATATCATCCTTGCCGACATAACGCCCCGTATTTACATCTATTGCCGTCAGTGCCTCTGTATTATCGATTATGATATATCCGCCGTTTTCAAGCCATACCTTTCTGCGTACGGCACCGTTTATTGCCGCCTCAATATCATACTTCATAAACGACATATTCTCGTTACCGTAACGCTTTATGTTTTTTAGCTGTGCAGGCGACACAGAGCTACATATATCGTATACGAGCTTATACGTTTCGTCCGAATTAACCAACAATTCGGAAACATCACTGCTAAACAGATCCCTTACAACATAATTCAACAAGCTCTCGTCCTTATATAACAATCTCGGTACTTTGCCTTTTTTCTCGCTCTGCTTTATATGTTCCCACTGTTCAACGAGGTATTGTATATCATCGGTAACATCTTCTTCGGTCTTACCCTGTGCTTGAGTTCTCATTATAAGACCAATCCCCTGTGGACAAACCTTTTTTGCCACCTCTCTCAAACGCATACGTTCACTTTCACTGTTTATTTTATGAGAAACGCCTATATAATTCATCATGGGTAATAAAACCGCATACTTACCGGGTAACGTTACATTTGTACTTACTCTTGCACCTTTTGTACCTATTGCCTCTTTCATAATCTGAACAGTAATTTCCTGTCCAATCTTGATGTGATCGCCTATGTGAAGATTTTTTTTGGTATAATTTGTTGCAGGGTTATCCTCACCGTTGAACGAAAACGGTTCCGGATCCGTATTTATGTCTCCGGCGTATAAAAAAGCATTTTTTTCATGCCCTATGTCAACAAAAGCAACATTCATGCCCTTAAGCACATTTTGCACTTTTCCTCTGTAAACACTGCCTATCAAACGCTGATGCTGCTCATCTTCATTATAAATTTCCGCAACTCTGCCGTCCTCTATAACGGCAACTCTCGTTTTGCCTCTTATTTTATCAATAACGATCTTCTTTTCCATGGCAATATTTACTCCGACTTAGTTATTCTTGTATACTCAACAGGTGTTATAAAGCCGCCACCATATCTCAACAGAGTGTCCAGCTTGATCGAGCTTCCGACAATATACATATCCGCAAGCCTTACTATTGCAGACATGACGTCATCCACTCTAACACTCATTTCTTCACTCAGCGCCTGCACCGTAGTCAATTTTACATGCTTATCATCAACCATTTGCAATGTGCTTGAATAGATATAATTCTTTATATCCGCCTGAGATGTGCCTTTTTTGGTGTGCCGCTCTATTATTATGTTGTCCTGCATAAAAAACTCGTTTATTTTGGTTTTTAATTTTTCCGCATTTTCGCAAGCAAACACGGTCTCAAACCTCGCACAGTCTATCATTTTACCCATTTTGGGCGTTTTGTCACCTGCTGCTGCAGCATCCGTCAGACGTATACCTTTTGGCATTACGTCATTCATTCTCCGAATAAAATCCTCTGGCGAAATATCGCATGTCAAGTGAATATCCATGTACTCACCAAAGCTTACAAGTCCTACCGAAAGAGCAAAGCCAAACGACACATTAGGCTGGGGATTAAATCCCTCGGAATACGCTACCGGGATGTCCGCACGTCGCAAGGCTCTGTGTACCGTTCTTAAAATATCAAGCTGAGAAATAAACCTGACATCCTCTCGACGTTCGTATTTTACGATCATTCTCATAGATCATTCTCCCCACATGTGTTTTTGAGGTGCTCTTTGCATTTTGATGAATATCTGTTCAATCCGCAAGCATTGCACTTACCACGACAATCGGATGTTGTTTTACCCTCCATCGCCTTTATGTATTCACGCTTTAAGAACGACTTCGTAACACCGCAATCGATATGATCCCACGGAAGCTTCTGATCAAGATCGTAATTTACCTGTGCATACCAATTATAATCTATTCCCGTTT
>CAYOGO010000132.1:0-4280 GCA_964403405.1 uncultured Lachnospiraceae bacterium
CATTTACGGGATCAAAGCGTTCATCCTCAATACCGTTGACGGAGCTTATGTGAGATGTAATGGTAATTGCGTGCTGACGGAGTATCTGCTTGGCTATTGCACCTGCAAAGCATAATGGTGCTGTAAGCCGTCCGGATGAATGTCCGCCGCCCTTAATGTCGTTAAATCCGTTTGTTTTTTCATAATAAGTGTAGTCCGCATGTGAGGGACGGGGCTTTATTTTTAATTCCGAATAGTCCTTGGATCTTGTGTCCGTATTATTTATTATTGCACATAGGGGTGCACCGCAGGTGATACCATCACAAAGTCCTGAAACGATGCTTGGCGTATCGGCTTCCTTGCGCGCGGTGGAAAGAGCGTTTGCTCCGGGGGCACGCCTTGCCATGAATGAAAGCACATCCTCAAGATCTATTTTGATACCGGACGGCAAGCCGTCAATAACACAGCCTATGGCGTCAGAGTGGGATTGCCCGAATATTGATACCTTTAAGCTTTTTCCATTAATTATCGATGACATTGATTTTTCCTCCGAGCCTTATATAATCATTAAAGAATTCAGGGTATGTTTTTGAAACTGCTTCAGCATTTGTTATAATTATTTTGTTTTGTGCGACAGTTGCACAGATGGCAAGAGTCATTGCAATTCTGTGGTCATTATGACTGCTAGCATTGCCGCCACGGATGATGCCTTTTCCGTTTATCCTGATGCTGTCATCATCACTTGTTGTCTCACATCCGATCGATGCGAGCATGTTACATATTGCATCTATGCGGTCGCTCTCCTTAAATCTGAGACGTTTAGCATTGAAAAGAAGTGTTTCGCCGTCTGCAAATGCCGCAACTGCCGATAATATGGGAGCAAGATCGGGTATTTGTGCAAGATCAATGCTTGCGGCTGATAATTTTTTATTGCATGTCGCTTTTATTCCGTCTTTGTTAACATCAAGCTCTGCTCCCATGCTTTTGAGAATATCGATCACTTCACTGTCACCCTGTATGCTTGGCATATTAAGTCCGCTGACGGTAATGTCATTGCCCAAAGCACCTGCACAGAGCCAAAATGCGGAATTTGACCAATCGCCCTCGACCTCAATATAATTTGGTGAAATATATCGTTGAGACCCATTTACAAAGAATGTATTATCTTCATAAACAGCTGATATTCCGAATTTCTTCAGGACATCAAGGGTCATATCAACATAACCTTTAGATTGTAATGGCGATGTGATGACTATCTTGCTGTCACCCTCAAGCAATGGCAGAGCAAACAGCAGACCGCTTATAAATTGGGAGCTTACATTGCCGGGAAGTATATATGTTCCGCTGTTGAGCCTTCCGCAAACGGAAAGCGATGAGCTGTCTATCTGCGAAATGCTGCTTCCGTTCTTTTCAAGCTCCTCCCTTAATGGAGAGAGCGGTCTTTGGATAAGCCTACCCTTTCCGTTGAATATCGCCCTGTTGTAAAGAGCACAGGCAACGGGGAGTGTCAAACGAAGTACTGTTCCGCTTTCGTTACAGTCAAAAAATGGTATATCCGTGATTATGTTTTCGTGGGGATGTACCTCTGTTAAGCCGTCATTTTGCCTAACATCGGCACCGAATGCTCTTATGCAGTCGATTGCAGCGACAATATCCTCTGAAAACGACGTTATTTTTATTTTTGTGGCACTGCCAGCAAGGGATGCCGCCAGGAGTATACGTTGCGCATATGATTTTGATGGTATTGCTGTAACCGTGCCGCTCAGTTTGTGTGGTGTGATCTCTGCATTCATGCTTGAAGTCCCTCTTTAATGATCTCAAAAATATATTTCGACGGTATTTTTTTCAGCACACACTTGCCCGGCATTTCCGGAAGCACAATACATGTATCGAATCCCGTTCTTTTTTTGTCATGAAGTGTTACGCTGTATAATTTCTCAGCGGAAAAATCTGTGCTTACGGGTAATTTGTATTTTATTGCGAGCAGTACGAGCTCACCGGAGAGGTCGTTTTCACAAAGACCGCATCTGTATGCGCCTCTGCTCATTATTATCATGCCGATAGCAACCGCATTACCATGGTTTATTGAGTAATTACTGCATTTTTCTATTGCATGACCTATCGTATGACCGAAGTTCAGCAGCTGTCTTTCGCCCGTATCAAATTCATCACGGCAAACTATGTCAGCCTTTATCTGAACGCAGGTACGAATAACGTATTCAATATCGGAGGTTATGTTTTTGTCACGAATAAAGGAAAAAAGAGCTTCATCACAGATCATTCCGTACTTTATTATTTCGGCACAGCCATTGGCGAGATCATGCTCCGACAACGTCGAAAGCACGTCAGTGTCGCACAAAACAAGCTCAGGCTGATAAAATGCACCTGCAAGGTTTTTACCTGATCTTAAATTGATCGCAGTTTTGCCGCCAACGGAGGAGTCCACCATTGCAAGCAATGTTGTGGGTATTTGTATAAGATGAATACCTCTCAAAAAGCTTGATGCAGCAAAGCCTGAAATATCTCCCACAACGCCTCCGCCGAGTGCAATGATGACATCACCTCTTGTAATCTCGTTTTCGCCCAAAAAGTTAAGTATGTCAATAAAACATTCAGCCGATTTTGATTGCTCACCGTGAGGAAGAACAAAGCTCACAGCTTTAAGCCCATGCTCCTCAAGATTTTTTTTCAGTGGATCACCGTACAGTGGATAAACATTGTCATCGGATATTATCGCAGCTGCCTTAGCATTCGGGCACACTGCCATTACCTCCGTGGCAGTGTTGATCAGCAATCCCGAGCTTATTTTTATATCATATTTCTTTGATGCGTCAACGTGAACGATTTCCATGGTATGAGCTCTTTTCCTTTAATAATTATTAATTTTATGCCTTTACAGCATCAAGAATTTTGTTGACAGATCTTACAACATCCGCAAATGCTTCGGGCGTAAGCGATTGAGGTCCGTCACAAAGTGCCTTTTCGGGATTATTGTGTACTTCGATCATAAGACCGTCAGCACCTGCCGCAGCAGCTGCCATAGCCATGGGCTTTACAAGCTTTGCAATACCTGTTGCATGGCTGGGGTCGATTATTATCGGGAGATGAGTCATGCTCCTGAGCATCGGAACCGCTGAGAGGTCAAGAGTGTTTCTTGTTGCTGTTTCAAATGTTCTTATACCTCTCTCACAAAGGATGACCTTTTCATTGCCACCTGCCATGATGTATTCAGCACTCATAAGGAGCTCCTGTAATGTGTTTGAAAGACCTCTCTTGAGGAGTACTACCTTGTCTGTTTTGCCGAGTGCTTTAAGGAGCTCAAAGTTCTGCATGTTTCTTGCTCCGACCTGAACAACATCTACATCTTCAAAAAGCGGAAGGTGGGAAGCATCCATTATTTCCGTAACTATCGGCAAGCCCGTTGTTTTCTTTGCGTGGAGGAGAAGCTCAATGCCCTCGCCCCTCATACCCTGGAATGCATAGGGAGATGTTCTGGGCTTGAATGCGCCGCCGCGCAGAAGATTTGCACCTGCAGCCTTTACATCCTTTGCAATGGATTCGATCTGCTCCTCGCCTTCGATCGAGCAGGGACCTGCAATGAAACAGAATGAGCCCCCGCCGATCTTTACGCCGTTTACATCGATGACCGTATCATCGGGATGGAATTTTCTGTTGGCATTTTTGTAGGGCTCGCTTATACGCTTTACATCATCTACTATCTCAAGTCCCTTAACCATGTCTATGTCGACTTTACTTGTGTCACCGAGAAGACCGAGAATGGTCTGATATTGTCCGCTTACGGGGTGTACGCCGAGGCCGAGACCTTCAAGCCAGTCAATGAGTTGCTTTGTTTGTTCTTTTTCAACGTTGTTCTTAAGAATTACTACCATTTTAATTTCTCCAATTCTGTATTTTATAAAATTTCATAACAAAAAGGTCCGCAGGCATTACGCTTGCGGACCAATTATATTCACCGTATTTATCAAGGAATACAAAGAAGTTCAAGTTTCAGCGTAACGCAAAATAAGCCCTATTTAAATTTCTAAAGTAGAAATAAATAAAGCCGAAAAAGAAATATACGCTTGCAAAAAGAACCGTCTTCATGCATAAACCCTCTCTTGAATTATTACAGCAATATTATAATATAAAGTTTTGATTTTGTCAACAGCTTTTTTTATTTTTTGTTATAAAAATATATGCATAATTATTAAAATAGACCCTTGGGTGCCTATTTGAAAAAAATTTCAAAAAAAACGTATTCAAATAAAGGAAAAAAGGATTTTATGTCGAATATACAAAAC
>CAYOGO010000133.1:0-4279 GCA_964403405.1 uncultured Lachnospiraceae bacterium
ATATATGGATATTAGCTGAGGGCAAACAAAAGTGTCTGTGGCAGATAAATCTCATAGGTGCATTGCTTAATATAGCGGGTAATTTTATCCTCATACCATTGTTGGGTGCGTGCGGGGCGGCAATAGCATCTGTTGCAACACAGTTCTTTACAAACTTTATACTTTGCCTGATAATGAAGCCCGTGAAGCCCATGGGACCGCTGATATGGCGTGCATTGAATCCAAGGGTCTTGATCGATATGGTCAAGAGTATAAAAAAGTAGGATGTATATTATGACAGATATAGATATTGCGAGGAAATTATTGTACACGGACTCACTGACCTGTGTCCTGTGCAGAGGTGAAGCTGTTTATACATCGGATAAACGCGGAATACTGCCAATGATGACCTTCATACGTGACGGATATGATCTTTTCGGATTTTCGGTTGCGGACAAGGTGGTAGGCAAGGCTACTGCAATGCTGTTTGTAAAGGCAGGCATAAGCGAGGTCTTTGCGGATGTCATGAGCGACAAGGCAGTCGACATATTGAAAATGAATAATATAGCCTGTCACTGCACAGTGCAGACAGAGTGCATAATAAATCGGAGAGGGGATGGTCCCTGTCCTATGGAATCAGCTGTGCAGGATGTTGATGATACCGATGTTGACGGAGCATATGAATGCATTTTGAATAAATTGCACGAGATGGATCTGATGTGATCAATTAATAATTAATGAAATTTTTCGAAAAATATTGACACATGCAATTTGATGTGGTATAATAATTGCGAACATGGAGCAAACTTCGTTTGTTTTAATGCAATTATTGAAACAATTGAGGCAGAAATGCGGATAACGCAACTCATGGTGGTATAATGTACTTAGACAAAAACGTAAACGTTTTTTGCGGACAAATCGTCTGTTGCATTGAAATACATCAAGAATGTGATATTATTTTCGCATATGCGAATAAAAAATACAAAAGAAAACAGTTTATTATTTATATAAGAAACGGAGATTTTATATATGAAAAAGAATGTTGCGATCGTTGGTTACGGCGGTCAGGGCGGCTGGCATGCAAATCATGCTCTTAAGAGCGATGTTGTACATCTCAGCGGTATTTTTGATATAAAGCAGGAAAGGATCGATCTTGCAAAGGCAAACGGTATTCATGTATATGAGTCATTTGAAGCTGTTATAAACGATCCCGAGGTTGACATCGTTGTTTGTGCAACACCCAATGACGTACACAAGCAGATAGTTATTGATGCGTTGCTTGCAGGAAAGAACGTTGTTTGCGAAAAGCCCGTTGCACTCTCAATTCAGGATTTTGATGATATGTGTGCAGCTGCAAAACAGGCAGGAAAGCTTTTTACTGTCCACCAGAACAGACGTTGGGATGTTGACTTCCTTGCAATCAAGTCACTTATTGACAGCGGTGAAATAGGCGAGACAATCCATATTGAGTCAAGAGTTCACGGCTCGCGTGGCATACCCTCTGATTGGAGATCGCATAAGCCCTATGGCGGCGGTATGGTTCTTGACTGGGGCGTACACCTCATTGACCAGATGCTTTTGCTTATCCCGGAAAAAATAAAGAAAATATACTGTCAGCTTACAAATATAACGACGGATGAGGTTGATGACGGCTTTACGCTCAACATTACATTTGAGTCCGGCAAGACTGCAACCGTTGAGGTAGGCACATACAACTTTATTTACATGCCGAGATTCTACATGCAGTGCAGAAACGGTGCAGCTATGATCGAGGATTGGCAGAAAAAGTGTAAGGTTGCAAAGCTTAAGGCTTGGAACGAGAAGGAGGTTATCCCCGTTCAGACAGCTGCAGGCATTACGAAGACAATGGCTCCCAGAGACGAAATAACACTTGACAGCTATGAAATAGAAAGACCTGTTTCCGATGTTCATGATTTCTACCGTAACCTTGTTAAGGCTATTGACGGCGAAGAAGAACAACTTGTTAAGCTTTGCCAGGTAAGGCGTGTATTGAAGGTCATGGAGGCTTGCTTTGAATCAGGTGAGTCAGGTCAGGCTATCATTTATGATGAAGCATTCTGATTAAAATGTTCATGAAAAGATGCACCTAAAAAGTCAGATACTTTTGAAGGTGCATCTTTATTAATGAACGAATGAATGCTGAATTTCGGTCGATTTTAACGGAAAGAGAATATTGATCTATGAGCAATATGTACGAAAGTACCAGAAATAAAAATATAACATCAACGGCATCAAGGGCAGTGCTACGTGGGATAGCTCCCGATGGTGGTCTTTTTGTAATGAGAGATCTTGATAATATGACTGTCGATCTCAATGAGGTTCTTCAGATGTCATATATGCAGATGGCAGAGCGGATATTGGGTATACTATTGCCGGATTATCCTGCGGATGTGATGCGTGAATGTGTAAACAATGCATATACTGATAAGTTTGATACAGATGAGGTAACTCCCGTAAAATATGTTTCGGACAATGCAATACTTGAGCTTTTCCACGGTCCGACTTGTGCATTTAAGGATGTGGCATTGCAAATGCTGCCGAGGCTTGTAGTTGCGTCAAAAAAGCTGAATAATGATCCTTCACAGACCGTTATACTCACTGCAACATCGGGAGATACCGGTAAAGCTGCATTGGAGGGCTTTAAAAATGTTGACGGCACAAAAATAATAGTTTTTTATCCGAGCGAGGGCGTAAGTGCAATTCAAAAAGCACAGATGACCACTCAAGAGGGATATAACACCTATGTCAGCGGCATAAACGGCAATTTTGATGACGCACAGACGGGCGTAAAATCGTTATTTGCGGATGAAAGCATGCTGAATAAGCTGTCGGAGAATAATATGAATTTTTCATCGGCTAATTCCATTAACATAGGCAGGCTTGCACCGCAGGTAGTATATTATTTTTATGCATATAAAAAATTAGTTGAGGACAACAAAATAAGCATTGGTGATAAGGTCAATTTTGCTGTGCCGACAGGCAATTTTGGTGATATACTTGCGGGAAGATACGCAAAAATGCTCGGATTACCCGTAAATAGGCTTATTTGTGCATCAAACAGTAACAATGTTCTGTTTGATTTTATAAATACGGGCGTGTATGACAGAAGACGTGAGCTTGCAAAAACGATCTCTCCGTCCATGGACATTCTTGTGTCAAGCAATCTTGAAAGACTGCTTTATTATGTGAGCGGCAAGGACAATGATATCGTTGCATCGCTTATGGAAAGCCTTAAGACAAACGGCGAATACAAGGTTCCCGAGTTCATGCTCAAAGAAATACAGAACGAATTTTACGCAGGCTATGCAAATGATACTGAGTCAAAGGAAACTATAAAGAAGTATTATGAGGAAAACTCGTATCTTGCAGATACGCATACGGCAGTGGCACTCAAGGTTACCGATGAGTACAGAAAAGTAACGGGTGACACCACCATGACCGTGGTGCTTTCGACAGCAAGTCCGTATAAATTCTCAAACAGCGTATTTGCGGCAATATACGGCGAGACAGAGGCAGAAAATACGGGTAATGAGTACGATATAATGCAGGCATTGAGTGACAGAACGGGAGTGGAAATACCTTCACCGTTAAAGAACCTCAAGAATAAGAGCATTGTTCATACCTCCGTAAAAAACAAGAACGAAATGTCGGATTTTGTTTTGTCAAGCCTCGGACTTTGATATTGAACCGCTGAATGGTCGGAATAATAAATTATCCTTGACAATAGCGGATTTTTGTGTTACAATAAACATATATGGATTTTCGTCTGAAGATCGATAAAATTAACGGATTTTTATTTGGGAGGATATACTTATGAAGAGAATTAAGACAGTTGAAACAAAGGATATTGCTAAGACAGTGGTAAGCGGCGGCTGTGGTGAGTGCCAGACATCTTGTCAGTCTGCATGTAAGACATCTTGTGGCGTTGCTAATCAGAAGTGCGAAAAGTAATTGATTTCAAATATTGACGTGCGATAAATTTTGAAGATGAAGAACGCTGCCCGTGAGGCGGCGTTTTCGTTTGTAACGGTTAAAAAATATAATGTTTTGGGAGAAAAAATGGTACATCAGTATAAATTGAACGGATATAATATAGTACTTGACACCTGTTCGGGGTCGGTACATACGGTGGATGAGGTTGCGTATGATATAATTTCAATGTATAAAACATCAAGCCGTGAAGATATAATTTCCGCAATGCTTAAAAAATACGGTCATATGGAGGATGTAAATGCACAGGAGATAGAAGATTGTCTGGATGACATTGCATCGTTGGAAG
>CAYOGO010000134.1:0-4278 GCA_964403405.1 uncultured Lachnospiraceae bacterium
AGAGAGGTCTTCATCACCTTGTATATGAAATAGTCGATAACAGTATTGATGAAGCGCTTGCAGGTGTGTGCGATACCATAAGCGTTAAAATTCTTAAGGACGGCAGTGTGAGAGTGGAGGATAACGGCAGAGGTATTCCGGTAGGTATTCATCATAAAATGGGAATATCAACATTGCAGGTCGTTTTGACAGTGCTTCACGCAGGCGGTAAATTCGGCGGTGGCGGATACAAGGTATCGGGCGGTCTGCACGGTGTAGGTCTTTCGGTAGTAAACGCCCTGTCGGACAGACTCACGGCTGAGGTCTACAACGGCGAGGGCTATTACAAGCAGGAATACGCTAACGGCGGTGTTCCGCAAGGTCCCGTTGAAAGAATAAGCGACAGTGACAGGCACGGAACCATAATTACATTCCATCCCGATAAGGAAGTTTTTGAAACGCTTGACTTTGATTTTGATACTCTCAACTCAAGACTCAGATTGCTTGCGTTCCTCAATAAAAACGTAAGGATAATATTTGAGGATGACAGAGGAGAGGAGCCCGTCATCAACAATTACAAGTTTGAGGGCGGCATTATATCGTTTATAGAATTCCAAAATAAGAACAAGGATGTTGTAACCGACAAGATACTCTATTTCAGTGACAAAAAGGGTACTACCGAGGTTGAGGTCGCATTGCAGTATACCGACACATATGTTGAAAACATGTTTACGTATGTAAACAATATCAACACAGAGGAGGGCGGTACACACCTGGTTGGCTTTAAGACAGGCCTCACAAGAGCGGTAAATGATTATTGTAGAAAGATAGGAGTGCTTAAGGCTGCAGATCAGAATTTTACGGGTGAAGACGTAAGAGAGGGTCTTACGGCTGTAATAAGCGTTAAAATAGAAAATCCTCAATTTGAAGGACAGACAAAAACAAAGCTCGGCAATACAGAGGTCCGTCCGATAGTTGATGCCTGCACCTATGAGGAGGTAATGACCTATTTTGATGAAAATCCGGGTCAGGCAAAGATAATACTTTCCAAGGTGGAAACGGCTGCAAGAGCAAGAGAAGCTGCACGTCAGGCAAAGAATGCAGCAAGACGTAAGAGCGATCTTGACAGTGCTGCACTTCCCGGTAAGCTTGCAGATTGCTCCGAAAAGGATCCGTCACAGTGTGAGATATTCCTTGTAGAGGGACTTTCTGCAGGAGGTACTGCAAAGGGCGGCAGAAGCAGACGTTATCAGGCAATATTGCCGTTGAGAGGCAAGATACTCAACGTTGAAAAAACAAGAATTGACAAGGCTCTCGGTAACGAGGAGATACGCTCCATGATAACTGCATTCGGCACGGGTATAGGTCAGGATTTTGACATTAAAAAGCTTCGTTATGACAAAATAATATGCATGACCGATGCCGATGTTGACGGCAGCCACATAAGAATACTTTTGCTCACGTTCTTTTACCGATACATGAAGCCGTTGGTTGAGGAGGGACATATTTATATAGCACAGCCTCCGCTTTATCTTGTAAAAAAGAACAAGAAAAAGTACTATGCTTATAATGACAATGAGCTTGCTGAAATACTTGACAGAATAGGTAGAACCAATTATGAGGTTCAGCGTTATAAGGGTCTTGGTGAAATGGATGCGGATCAGCTTAAGGAAACAACAATGGACAAGGATACACGTAATCTCCTCAGAGTGACCGTGGATGACGCCGTTATGGCGGACGAGATGTTCTCACTCCTCATGGGTGAAAAGGCACAGCCGAGAAAAGAATTCATTGAAAAGAACGCTAAATTTGTTGAAAATCTTGATATTTAAGATTTTTTTGATCATTGTAAAGGATAATAAAACATGTCAGATGAAATAAAAAATGATATTGATATAAAGGACGATGCTCCGATAGATACACCTACAATGCATTCGGGTATAACCGATGTTAAGATGGTGGAACAGGTAAAAAAGGCGTTTCTTGAATACTCAATGAGTGTTATAGTCGCAAGAGCCCTGCCCGATGCGAGGGACGGTCTCAAGCCTGTTCAAAGAAGAATATTGTACGGTATGTCGGAATTGGGAATAACACCGCAATCTGCTCACAAGAAGTCTGCGAGGATCGTTGGTGAGGTAATGGGTAAATTCCATCCCCACGGTGACAGCTCAATTTACGATGCAATGGTGCGTATGGCACAGGATTTCTCGTACAGGGAGCCTCTTGTTGACGGACACGGTAACTTCGGCTCTGTGGACGGTGACCCACCGGCTGCCATGCGTTATACCGAAGCAAGGCTCACAAAGGTCGCAACGGAAATGCTTGCGGATCTTGATAAGGATACTGTAGACTTTATGCCTAACTTTGATGAGACTCTCCAGGAGCCAAAGGTTTTGCCATCACGTATACCTAATTTGCTTGTAAACGGTGCTCAGGGCATTGCTGTCGGCATGGCGACAAATATACCGCCTCATAACCTTGGTGACGTTATAGACGCTGCCGTGGCTTATATTGATGATAATAATATATCTATACGTGAGCTCACAAGGATAATAAAGGGTCCTGATTTCCCGACGGGTGGAATTATAACAGGCAACAGCGAAATAGAGCAGATATATCAGACAGGTAAGGGCAAGGTAGTTATCCGTGCAAAAACACAGATTCTTGAAAAGAGCAATGGCAGATCGGCAATAGAGGTAACGGAGATCCCGTATACGGTAAATAAGGCTGA
This sequence comes from uncultured Lachnospiraceae bacterium, assembly GCA_964403405.1. GTDB lineage: Bacteria > Bacillota > Clostridia > HGM11327 > HGM11327 > SIG351. The sequence goes on from CAYOGO010000134.1 coordinate 2,711, forward strand.
GATGATAAAGAATATTGCGGATCATGTCAAGGATGGCAGGATCACGGGTATATCCGATCTTAGGGATGAGTCCGACATCGAAGGTCTGAGGATCATGATAGAATGCAAGAAGGACACAAACCCCAACGTAATACTCAATAAGCTCTTTACGTATACCGAATTGCAGACAAATTTCAGTGTAAATATGCTTGCACTTGTCGGCGGTGAGCCAAAGATACTCAATCTTCGTGATATAATACATGTTTATGTATCGCACAGGCGTGATGTTGTTGTACGTCGTTCAAAATTTGAGCTGGCAAAGGCTCAGGCAAGGGCACATATAATAGAGGGTCTCCTTAAGGCTCATGATATTATTGACGAGATAATAAAGACTATACGAAGCTCAAAAACAACTGCAGAAGCAAAGGAAAGACTTGTGCTTGAGTACGGCTTCAGTGAAAAACAGGCACAGGCAATACTTGAGATGCGCTTGCAACAGCTCACAAATCTTGAGATAAACAAGCTTGAAACGGAGCTTAACGGTTTGCGCGACACAATTGCGTACCTTAATGCAATACTTTCCGACGAAAAGCTGCAGTATAACGTGATAAAAGAGGAGCTCACCTCAATAAAAGAGAAATACGGAGAGCCCAGAAAAACACAGATAGATTATAACATGGAGGAGATCAATTACGAGGATCTTATCCAGGAAAAGCAGATAGTTGTTTCGATTTCAAGCAGAGGATATATAAAGAGATCACCTCTTTCGCTTTTCAAGTCTCAGAACAGGGGAGGCAGAGGCGTCAAGGGTGCCGCAACGCGTGAGGATGATTATATAAAAGAGATAGTTGCAACGACAACGCATGCAAAACTGCTGTTCTTTACCAATTACGGCAAGGTGTACAGTGCTTCGGGATATGACGTTCCTGAAGCGGGAAAGAATGCAAAGGGTACGCCTGTTATAAATCTTATAAATGTACAGCCCGAGGAGCGTGTGCAGTGCATAGTCTCCGTGGATAAAACATTTGATAAAAAATATGTTGTATTTGCCACAAAATTCGGATATGTAAAGCGTATGGAGTTTGATGAGATAGCAAAGATAAGGAGTAACGGCCTTATTGCGATAGCACTTGAGGATGGCGATGAGCTCATGTCGGTTGCGTTCACAAATGGTGATAATGATGTTCTTGCTGTTTCGAGAGACGGCAAGGGTATCCGGTTCAACGAGGAAGATATGCGTCCCATGGGAAGGACCGCAAGAGGTGTTTGCGGAATAAAGCTCAATTCGGAGGATGAATTGGTCGACCTGATCACAGTGGAGCATGATAAGGATATTTTGTTTGTTGGTGATAATGGCTACGGTAAGCGTTCGGAAAGCGAAATATACCACGCACAGGTAAGAGGCGGTAAGGGTATGATAGCTATGACAGTGAGCCAAAGAACGGGTAAGCTCGTTGCCATGAAGAGTATTGACGAAAATGACGACGTAATAATGGTAAGCTCAGGCGGCATTATGATAAGAACTCCCGTAAGTCAGCTTGCAAGGCTCGGTAGAAGCACACAAGGTGTAACGCTCATGAAGCTCAGCG
>CAYOGO010000135.1:0-4259 GCA_964403405.1 uncultured Lachnospiraceae bacterium
GTAGTAGACAGGTACTTGCTTTTGGAGGAGTCAGATGCGTAAACGGAGCTCAGAGCTTTCACACCCGTCAGGAAGCTACGGAAGCGGCTTTTTTGAGTGGCTGCATATTTTTTTCATTGCCGTGGTAGTTGCAGGTCTTATACATACGTGCGTTTTTCAGATAATACGTGTGGACGGTATATCGATGCTGCCTACAATGCAAGACGGTACGCATGTTTTTGTAAGCAAGGCATCGTATTGGCTCAGCGAGCCATGCTTTGGGGATATCGTGGTGTTTTACAACGAAAATGATGAATATAATTATGTTAAACGTGTTATAGGTTTGCCGGGGGATGAAATAATAATAAAGGACGGCGAGGTCTACCGCAACGGCAGCTTGCTTACAGAACCGTATATTGCGGAGAAAACGGACGGTGAATACAGCATAAGGGTTCCGGACGGTGAATTCTTTTGCTTGGGTGACAACCGCAATCCATCCGTGGACAGCAGGGATGATGGAGTAGGATGTATAAAACAAAATAAAATAATAGGAAAGGTGATATTTGTTTTTCCTGTATAAAAGAGGGGTAGTGTATGAGTGATTTGAACAGTAACGAAAAGATCGATGTTAAGGTGGAAGAAAAGCAGAAGACCAAGAATATAAAAAAGGATATATGTGATATGGTGATTACCGTAATTATTGCCGCATTGGCTGCTTTGTGCCTCAACACATTTATATTTCAGCTCGTTGAAGTCAAAATGACGTCAATGGTACCGACGCTGTTGCCCAATGAGGTAGTCTTCCTTAACAAAACGGCGTATTGGTTTTCAAAGCCGAAGTCAGGAGATATAGTGATATTTATAAGGACTGATGATAACGGCAATCAAATACCGGACAGTGAGGGTAAAAAGGTAAATTATGTAAAGCGTGTTATCGGTGTTCCGGGTGATGTAATAGAAATATATGACGGTAAGGTGTACAGGAACGGCGTTGAGCTTGACGAGCCCTATCTCAAGGCGGTAACGTACGGTGACTATTACTGTGAGGTGCCTGAGGGCAGGTACTATGTTATGGGAGATAACAGGAATGATTCACGTGACAGCAAGGACCCCGAATTCGGTCTTGCAAAGGAGAGGGACATTATAGGCAGGGTGGAATTCAAGCTTAAGCCAATGTCAAAAATAGAAAAATACGATCACAGCTACGCTGATAAAAAACTTGATTAAAATTGTAACAATTTTATGAACAAGTATTGACTTTTGACAAATGAATTTGTATAATAGATACAGCGTAGCATTTTGATGTGCCTGTATAGAAAAGGAAATGATAGTATGAACGTAAATTGGTATCCGGGACATATGGCAAAAACGTTCCGCTTACTGAGCGATGATCTCAAGGGTGTGGACATCGTTATACAATTAAGAGACGCAAGAGTGCCTCATTCAAGCATAAATCCTAAATTTGAAAGGATGTTTGCAAATAAAACAAATATCGTACTGCTGAGCAAGGCGGATCTTGCAGATCAGGCTGAAACTGCAAGGTGGATACAAAAGCTAAAGGATGACGGTGCCGAGGTGGCAATGCCCGTCAATTCATCAGATATACAGAGTGTTAAGCAGGTTAAAAAGGTGATCCTGAGCAAGGCACAGGAAAAACGCCGTAAGATATTTGAGAGAAAAGGCATGAATGTCACGGTGAGGGCAATAGTCGTAGGTATTCCCAATTCGGGAAAGTCTACTTTTATAAATAATTTTTTCGGAAAAGCACGTACCAAGACAGGCAACAAGCCGGGCGTAACAAAGGACAGGCAGTGGATAAAGGAATCTCCTGATTTTGAGATAATGGATACACCGGGGTTATTGTGGCCCGACCTTGAAAATGAAAAAACAATGCTTGCGCTTATGATAACAAACGCAATAAAAAATGAGCTGTACGATGCACTGACATTGGCAAGCAGCTTTTTGATCAGGTACAAGGACCTGCTAAGGGATGGAATGCTTGAGCGATACAGTGTTGATATTGATCAATATGAGCTCGGCGAGGAGATCATAGATGCGGTGTGCGAGAAAAAATCAATGAAGATGCGAGGCGGCGTCAACGATGTTGACAGATGTGCTGAGCAGATAATAAATGACTTCAGAGCAGGTAAGCTCGGAAGGATAACTTTGGAAAAAATCAATTAATACATATACTTACCGGTAAATCAGCGAAAGGTCGATTTTATGGCAGAAACAAGAGAAGAGAAACAAGCAAGAATAATACAACAGTACAAGGACATGAGCAAATTGGAGCTTGACTGTGCGAGGCAGGGCTTTATACATATTGCAGGCGTGGATGAGGCGGGCAGAGGTCCACTTGCAGGTCCCGTGTATGCGGCATGTGTAATAATTGACCCCAGAAGACCTCTTTACGGCGTAAATGATTCCAAAAAACTCACTGAAAAGTGCAGAGAGGCATTGTACAATATAATAATAGAAAGGGCAGCATCATATGGAATAGGTTATTCCGACAATGAGGTGATAAATGAGCACGGAATAATGTTTGCACTCAATCGGGCAATGCAGATAGCGCTCAGACAGTGCAAGATCCAGCCGGATATAGTACTGATTGACGGTAATGTCGCATTCAATATAGCATCCAAGGTTGAGCCTATCGTGAACGGCGATGCTCGTTCTGTCTCGATAGCGGCTGCTTCAATACTTGCAAAGGTTTCCAGAGACAGAGTAATGAAGGAGTATGCATTGCAATATCCGGAGTATAAATTTGAATCAAATAAGGGATACGGCACAGCAGAGCATATAGAAGCAATAAAGAAATACGGCATAAGTCCGATCCACAGAGAGGTATTCTGCAGGACGGCACTCACCACAAAAGCATCAAAAAAGTGAACACAAGAGCAGTAGGCAGATCCGCTGAGGATAGTGCTGTTGAATACATACAAAAAAGTGGCAAGGAGCTCGTAGCGAGAAATTATATCACACCGTATGGTGAGGCTGATGCAATTTTCAAGGATAAGGATCAGTACGTGTTTGTTGAAATAAAGGCAAGGCGAAACACGGTGTATGGTCTGCCGTCGCAGGCGGTAACAAGGGGCAAGCAGAGAAAATACCTTCATATTGCGCAATTCTTTTTTGCGGAGAACAAGACAGATGATTATTCCGTAAGGTTTGATGTTGCCGAGGTGTACATGACGAGAGGAGAGCCCGTCGTAAATTATATAGAAAACGCATTCGATTTTTCTGATATTAATGAGTTTTATTGATCAATAAGGGTCAACGGTCAGCATTAGAGCACTTTTCATTCTGTGCTCATTAAAAACAAAAGGCTCGGAGTTCTTGCAAAAAGGAGATCATCATATGTTCGGCAAAATAAAAAGCAGCGGATTGATAGGAATAAACGGATATATCGTCAGTGTTGAGGTGGATATTGCAAATGGTATGCCGGGCTTTGAGATAGTGGGGCTGCCCGATGCTGCAGTAAAGGAATCACGTGAAAGGGTAAGGTCCGCAATACGAAACAGCGGCCTTTATTTTCCCTCAACGAGGATAATAGTTAACCTTGCACCTGCCGACACGAAAAAAGAAGGTGCGGTGTACGATCTTGCAATAGCCTGTGCGATTTTGAACGCAACGGGTCAGCTCAATTTTAAGGAGGGATTTTCTCCGGTCATATTGGGCGAGCTAGCACTTGATGGCGGTATTCGCTCTGTGGCAGGCGTTTTGCCGATGCTTTTGTCCGTTGCAAATGATGACAACAGGTCGGCGATAATACCGCTTGCAAATGTCAAGGAGGCCCTGCATGTAAAGGGTATGGATGTATATCCGGTGCAAACATTGGGCGAGCTTGTAGAGACGATCAATACGGACGGTCTTTATCCTGCAAAAAAGGCAGATATAGATCTTGATTTTGATAATGTGGATTTTGATGAGGATTTTGAGGCAGTAAGAGGTCAGGAAGGTGCAAAACGTGCTCTTGAGATAGCTGCCGCAGGCGGACATAATGTGCTCATGGTTGGACCTCCGGGGTCAGGCAAAACGATGCTCGCTAAAAGATTGCCGTCAATCTTGCCGCCGCTGACATATGAGGAGGCAATAGAAATAACAAAGATATATTCCGTTTCGGGCAATATAGATCCGAATGACGGAATAGTAAAAACACGTCCGTTCAGGTCTCCGCACCACACGGTATCCGACGTTGCACTTGTAGGCGGCGGAAGAATACCAAAACCGGGCGAAATAAGCCTTGCACATAACGGAATTCTTTTTCTTGATGAATTACC
>CAYOGO010000136.1:0-4252 GCA_964403405.1 uncultured Lachnospiraceae bacterium
GCGTGATACATTTGAAAAGATAACAGTATCCATGGACGGTCTTGCAGATACGGTTAAGAAATTGCTTGATACCATACAGCATGATATGCTTGAGGCAGCACGTGTTGCAAGGGAAGAAAAGACCCATACAGCCGTTGATCATGATGACCTCATGAATGCACTCAACACAAAAAAAGGCTTCATAAAAGCGATGTGGTGCGGTTGTACGGAGTGCGAAAAGGAATTGAAGGCACTTACAGGTGCAACCATCAGAAATATGCCGTTTGAACAGGAGCATATAGCGGACACATGTGCATTGTGCGGTAAGCCGGCAAAGCATATGGTCTACATTGCAAGAGCATATTGATCATGATAAAAAGAAAGAGAATATTCAAAAAATTGAATATTCTCTTTTATTTTTACTTTATTACATGTATATAGTACTTCAAAAAAGGAATAAATCCAGAAGCAACAATGGAAATATCCGAGGTCTCCGGATAAAACTTGTTCATGTATTTTTTGAGTACAAATGTGTGGCACAGTGAATACAAGAGATAAAGGCTCAAAATTATTACCGTACACGCTTTTGTTGTGATCATCTTAAGAATCAAAAGAACAGAACACAGGGGAACACTGACAACAAACAGTATTGAGGTGATCAACGGGATAATGTAGCTGCAGCCAGCAACCTTGCTCATCGGCATAATATTTATTATCGGGTACCATGCATTTGAAGCGTAATCATCTGATAATTCGTTGCATGCTTTTTTATAGACGTCATTTGCTCTAAATGAAAACCCTATAAAAAACAAAATAAGAAAAATCGATGCGAAAACGGCGATCGTTGAGGCATTCGTTATTTTGTAGATTTCTGTAAGATCATCCTTTGTAATGTAAAATTGCAGCTCGGAAAAAAGAAACATATTTATTCTCCTTTATTTTACAGTAAAAACTGTATATTGTTTTCTATTTGTTTTGTTGAAATCTGTCTGTTGGTGAGCATTATACATATCATCGCATTATACAATGTGTTCAGAAGAAGCTGTGTTTTTGTTTCAAGGTTTTTATCCATTCGCCAAACGGACAGGAGTTTGTTTTTCAGCTCAAGCTCCTTTGAGAACTTGTATGACAATATTACCTTGTTTATTTTGTCATTTTTGGGTGAGCCCATGTGCAAACGCATGGCAATACGCACGGTATTCTTTTTGTCGGGTGACAGACTGATAAGATCGTTTATGAAATTAGAGATAAATGCCCTTAGATGCGGTGCCTTTACTGCATTTGCAAATACCTCATTTATTATCTCCTGAAAATCGACAGCAACTATCTCGTAAAGAAGCTTTTCCTTGCTTTCATAATAATAGTACATCATCGGCAGGGAACACTTTGCCTTAGCGGAAAGGTCACGTATACTCGTTGCCTCATATCCGACGGAGTTGAATAATTCCAATGCACTTGCTTTTATGTTCTGCTTTATATTGACATTACTGACCATAGCCTACTCACCTGATTAATTTTTTAACGAACGATAAATTCGACTTTATTTTATCATAAATTTATATATAAGTCAATATATATTTTATTTTTATTTCAAAATCGACATAATAGTCTTTTCTATTCCTGTAGCCATGCGGTAAATGCCAAGATCTGTCGGATGACATGTGTCAACGGTGCAAAGATCCCTGTCTATGTTACCGAAAAGAGAATCTCCCTCAATAAAATAGACATTTTTGTCACCCTCACTGAGTGCTGTCTTGTACGTATCGTAAATAATATCACGTCTTGCCTTGAAGGCTGTAAACCAAGGCATATTGTTTGGAGCCGTTATAAACACTATTGGGAGATCGGGTTGAGCGTTCCTTATTGTGCGGTAGAACGGCAGATGTGTTTTGCAAAGATGCTCGGCATCAGGTGCGTTGTAGTCGTAATCGCAGACAAAGATGCTCATTTTTAAGCCTGCAATGTATTGTGCAATCTCCTGCTCGCCCTTTGCACTGCCTGCAAAGCCAAGATTGATGTAATCCGTATCCAAATGTTTAGAAATTATTGCCTGGTATGTGTTTGCAGGTCTGCTTGAGCCTGCACCTTGAGTTATTGATGATCCGTAATAAACAATGGGCTGCTCATATGTATACGGTGTGGGCTCAAATATATCCGCATCCCTTTCGAGTGCAATATAGAGCTCATAAACGCTGTTTTGAGTTGGAAAATGTATTGTGTAATCTTCAAGGTAACCCTCGGAGCAGATATATGATGAGGAAAAGCTGCCATTCAAATGCTCTGGCGGAGCAAAGGAAAAGCAGAATGTAAATTCATTCAGATAGTCGAAATCGGGGTTTCTCCTTTGCAGGTCGAAGCAGGAGTGAGAAACATTTATATGCTTTGACTCACCATCTGTCATTATCGCATGTATTGCTATAAATTTTGAATTTGTTCTGAACCTTACTCTGCCGCCTGCTGTTTGCTTGTTCAGGTACTTTACGTCGGGATTGACGGAGGCTGCAACATCCTGAGGTATTCTGACGTATTGCTTTTGCTTTTCATCGTAAAAAATGCCAAAAAGTCTGAAGGGTGCATCCTTTACATCGATCCATACTATATCCTTATCCTTAAAATCGGATGTTATGCTTAAATTCTTATCTATTTCATGTACTTTCATAAAAGCTCCTTGTTATATAAAATTAGGGCAATATCATGCAAAAACCGTGCTGACCCTTTACTGATCGGCACGGTTATTATATCACAAATTCACTGTTCAGGCAAGCAAAAAAATAAAAACCGCAAATTTACGGTTTTTATCATGTAAATATTTACTTTATCGTTTTTACGAATTCGGCTATACGCTGAAGACCGTTTTTAATGTTTTCCTGTGATGTTGCGTATGAAAGTCTGACAAATTCATCGCATCCGAATGCAATACCGGGCACAACTGCAACATTTGCATGCTCAAGCAATGCTTCCGTAAAGGCGTACGAGCCGTCAATTACCGTACCACAGCACTTTTTGCCGATTAATTCAGATATATTCATCATAACATAGAATGCACCGCCCGGCTTTTTACAGGAGAGACCGTCAATACCGTTTATAAGATCGACAATAAGGTTTCGTCTTGCTTCAAACTCGCCCCTCATTTCGTCCATGAACGTTTTTTCACGCCTTAAGGCAACTGCACTTGCATATTGTGCGATAGCATTCGGATTGGATGTTGCGTGAGATTGGAAGCTTGTCATTGCTTTCGTTACATGCTCAGGAGCAGCTGCGTATCCGATCCTCCAGCCCGTCATTGCAAAAGCCTTTGACATTCCGTTTATGATAATAGTATTCTGCTTGACCTCCTCGGATATCTGAGCAATGCTTATATGTGTTGTGTTGTCATAGATGAGCTCCTCATATATTTCATCGGAAATGATGGCAATATTGTGCTTAAGAGCAACATCGGAGAGTGCCTTAAGCTCATCAAAGCTGTATACTGCACCGTTTGGATTGCTTGGACTGTTTATAACAACTACCTTTGTTTTGGGCGTAACTGCATTTTCAAAATTCTCTGCCGTCATTTTGAAATCTGTATTCTTTGTTTCAACAAAAACGGGAACACCGCCTGCAAATTTAACCATTTCGGGATAGCTGAGCCAGAACGGTGATGGGATTATGACCTCATCACCCGGATCAAGTAAAACTCTGAATGCATTGTAAAGAGAGTGCTTAGCACCGTTTGACACTATTATCTGTGACGGCTTGTAGTCGAGCTTATTGTCCCTTTTTAATTTTTCGCAAACTGCCTCTTTAATGTCATTTGTACCGGATGCGGGGGTGTACTTTGTAATACCCTTGTGCAAAGCTTCTATTGCAGCATCTTTTATAAATTCAGGAGTGTCAAAGTCGGGTTCACCTGCACCGAATGCAATTACATCCCTGCCTTCGCTTTTGTATTTTGCTGCCTTTGCGTTTATAGCGAGAGTCAGGGACGGTGTCATGTGTTCGGAAATTTTATTCAATTCGATCATTTTGTTAAGCCATATCCTAAACGGATAACCTTTCCATCTATGTATTATTCAAATATGTTTGTTCTGATGCTGAAAATGCTTGCAAGGTCATTTTTGCGACGTGGTTCAATGCAGCGACATGTGCGACAGCACAGCGGACGATGGGCCAGCAAAAAACGTTTACGTTTTGTCTGTATACATTATACCATAATGAGTTGCGTAATCCGCAACTCTGCCTTGATCGGTTCAATAATTGCATTAGATCAAACGGAGTTTGTTCCTTGATTGCA
>CAYOGO010000137.1:0-4242 GCA_964403405.1 uncultured Lachnospiraceae bacterium
TCGGTTCAATAATGAAATAAGAGGTAATTTGCGTGAGTAAGAACGACGTAGTTGAGTTGGAAGGCGTTGTAATGGAAGCCTTACCGAATTTTACATTTAAGGTACAGCTTGAAAACGGTCATATCGTTACGGCTTACGTTTCCGGTAAAATGAGAAATAATTTTATCAGGATCGTTTCCGGTGACAGGGTTACGGTTGAGCTGTCGTTGTATGATTTGAATTTGGGCAGAATTACAAGAAGAGGAAAATAAATATTAAATTTGTCGGAAAGGAGCGGATCTGATCGCAACAGCGAGCAGTATCCCAAATAAAGTATGAAAGTTAGACCTTCTGTCAAGAAGATGTGTGATAAGTGCAAGATCATCAAGCGTAACGGCAAAGTAATGGTAGTTTGCTCAGAATCACCTAAACATAAGCAGAGACAGGGCTGATAAGAGGCTGTAAGCTTTTTATCCCCCAAAAATATTTACACGAAAAGTTAAATTTTTTAATTATACGGAGGTAGAAGAATGGCGCGTATATCCGGTGTTGACCTTCCCAAAGAGAAAAGAGTTGAGATAGGGTTAACGTATATTTATGGTATCGGCAAGGCAACTTCCGACGAGATCTTGAAAACGACTGGTATTGACCCGGACAAAAGAGTCAAGGATCTTACGGATGACGAAGTTGCAGTTTTGAGAAACTACATCGAACACAATTTGCAGGTAGAAGGCGACCTTAAGAGACAGGTTGCACTTAACATCAAGCGACTTGTCGAGATCGGCTGCTACAGAGGACAGAGACACAGAAGATCTCTCCCTTGCAGAGGACAAAGAACAAAGACTAATGCACGTACAAGGAAAGGTCCTAAAGTAACACGTGTTAAGTCAAAGAAGAAGTAATAAAGGAGGGCATTAACAATGGCAAAAACAGCTAAGAGAACAACAAGAAGAGTTGAAAAGAAAAACATTGAAAAAGGTGCTGCACATATTACTTCAACATTTAACAATACTATTGTAACAATTACAGATGTTGCAGGTAATGCGGTATCATGGGCAAGTGCCGGTGGACTCGGATTTAAGGGTTCAAAGAAGAGCACACCTTTTGCTGCTCAGATGGCAGCAGAAACAGCTGCAAAGGCAGCTATGGAGCATGGCATGAAGACTGTTGAGGTTTTTGTAAAGGGCCCTGGTTCAGGCAGAGAGTCAGCAATTCGTTCATTGCAGGCAACAGGCTTGGAAGTAACGCTTATTAAGGATGTAACTCCTATTCCGCATAACGGTTGCAGACCGCCGAAGCGTAGAAGAGTTTGATGGAGGATTAAGAAATGGCAAGATATACAGATTCACAGTGCAGATTGTGCAGAAGAGAAGGACAGAAGTTGTTCCTCAAGGGTGACAGATGTTATTCCGACAAGTGTTCTTTTGCTAAGAGACCTACACCTCCGGGACAGCATGGTTCTGCCGCTAAGAGAGGCGGAGCAAGCAACTATGGCGTACAGCTCAGAGAAAAGCAGAAGGTTAGACGTATTTACGGCGTACTTGAAGGACAGTATGCAAGATGCTTTGCACAGGCAGAGAAGATGCCCGGCATGGCTGGTGAAAACTTCCTCTCATTGCTTGAAAGAAGACTTGATAATGTAGTTTTCAGAATGGGCTTCGCTAATTCAAGAAATCAGGCAAGACAACTTGTGAACCATGGTCACTTCATGGTAAACGGTCACAAGGTTGACATTCCGTCATATATCATCGCTGTTGGCGATACAGTATCTGTTCGCGAGCGTAGTGCTAACGGTGCATTCTTCACAAGCATCAAGGAAGGTGCTAAGAAGACAGTACCTGCATGGGTTGCAGTAGACTATGAAAAGCTCGAGGGTAAAGTAGTTACATTGCCTAAGAGAGAAGATATTGACTTTGATGTTCAAGAGAACCTTATCGTTGAGTGGTATTCCAAGTAATTTTGATGCCGTTTAACACAGTTATTACGACAAGGAGGGCGTATTATGTTAGATTCAGAAAAACCGAGAATAGAGATTGTTGAGCAGAAACCGGAAGAAAACTACATGAAATTTGTAGTTGAACCTTTGGAAAAGGGCTTTGGCACAACATTGGGCAATGCACTTAGAAGAGTTATGCTTTGGTACGTGCCGGGTGCAGCTGTAAAGAGCATAAAGATCGATGGTATTATGCACGAATTTTCAACAATTCACGGTGTGAAGGAAGATGTTGTTGACATTATACTGAACCTTAAAACTCTTGCAATCAAAATGACTGACGAGGGTCCGAAAACAATGCGTATCAACGCAAAGGGACCTTGCACTGTTACAGCTGCCGATATAGAAGCAGACATAGACGTTGAAATAGTTAATAAGGATCTTCACATTGCAACTCTTAATGAGGATGCTGACTTGTACATGGAAATGACAGTTGACAAGGGCAGAGGCTTTGTTGTTGCAGAGAAGAATAAAGAGGATATTATCGGTCTTATCCCGATAGATGCCGTTTATTCACCTATTAAAAAGGTTAATTTCTATGTTGAGGATACTCGTGTTGGTAACGTTACCGATTACGACAAGCTTACGCTTGAAGTATGGACCAACGGAGCCATAGAGCCTCAGGACGCTGTAAGCTATTCTGCAAAGGTTCTTTGCGAATATTTGGGATTATTTGTTAATTTGACGGACACAAACGAAACATTTGAGGTTGCTAAGGTAGAGAGCGATTCAACATCTAATAAGATGGCTGACATGCCTATTGAAGAGCTTGAATTGTCGGTTCGTTCGTACAATTGTTTGAAGCGTGCAAATATAAATACTATCGGTGAATTGTTGCTCAAGTCCGAGGATGAAATGATCAAGGTTCGTAACCTTGGCAAGAAGTCATTGGACGAGGTTGAGCAGAAATTGCTTTCACTTGGTTTTGCACTTAAAAAATCAGAGGAATAAAACCTCTTTTAAAAGTTTAATATCGTTGAAAGGAGAGGCTTTTCAAGTAATATTGAATAAGCGACTTTAATTGTGGGTACAAGAAAGTTAGGCAGAAACAGCAATCAAAGACGTGCTATGCTCAGAGGTCTTGCAACAGATCTGCTTTGGTATGGTAAGATCACTACAACAGAAGCAAGAGCTAAGGAACTCAGAGGTATCGTTGATTCACTCTTGACATTGGCTATTAACAACTATGACAAGACAGTGAAGGTTACAAAGAACATTAAGGACGAGAACGGCACAGTTACAGCTGTTGAATTTGAAAACGATGCTCCGGAAAAGCTCAATGCAAGAAGAAAGATCATGTCTTATGTTTATGATAAGAAGGAAGAGAAGCTTGCAACAGAGTCAAGAACAGAGTATGCAGAAAGAACAAAGGATGCAAAGCATCCTCTCGTAGAGAAGATGTTCAGAGAGTATGGCCCTAAGTACAGAGCACGCAATGAAGAAAAGAATTGCGCAGGCGGCTACACAAGGATCATAAAGATGGGACCTAGACGTGGCGATAACGCTGAAGAAGTTATCATCGAATTGGTTTAATAAAAATTTTCCCGATGAAGAAATTCATCGGGTTTTTTTATTGCTCACGCTTTTTGCGGAAATTTCGCGGCGTGACATTTTTTATTTTTTTGAATGTTTTTATAAAATAGCTCAGGTCATTAAATCCGCATGAGAATGCAATTTGTGTTATTGGAAGGTCAGAATTGATCAGCTTTCTTGCAGCCCTTTCTATTCTGTAAGCATTCAGGTATTCAAAGGGGGTCTGTCCCGTCATATCCTTAAAAAAAGTACACAGATACTTCGGCGAGATACCGGCAGCGTCGGCAATATCCGCAAGAGAGATCTGTGAATCATAGCTCGTGCGGATGTAGGCAAGAGCCTTTTTGAGCATTATAACATTTTTCTCGTTGTGATGTATGGAATTTATAAAGGGATTTTCGGAATAATTGCCCCTTGCCCTGACCAAACCGAAAAGCTCGTAAAGGCATCCCGTCACGGTTAGGGTGTATCCGCTGAGCCTGTTCTTTATCGCATCAAACAGTGAGCTTATTATGTGTGTATACTGTACATCATCATAAAAAAAGATCTCGTTTATGTAGATAGTACGGTTGAGGAGCCCGTCAATGAAACTTTTGCAGTCGCTTTCGTTTATGCTCAAGTATTGAGGGTTAAAAACTATGCACTCATAAATACAGTCCTGTGGCGAGGCACCGTGGACGGTCTCACTGTTTATAAAGACGCAATCACCCTCAAGCATGATGTGCTCATGGTTGTCA
>CAYOGO010000138.1:0-4181 GCA_964403405.1 uncultured Lachnospiraceae bacterium
GATCCCCATCCCACGACGCGCCGTATCAACCGCAAGGTAGTCAAGTAGGATAATCTCATCGCCATTGATCGTAGCAGCAAAGCCGACAAACCTTCCGTCCTGCTCAAAGAACCAAACATCGGACCTTCGACTTTTTTGCATGGATTTTATAATGGACAATGGCTTGCGCTCCGCACGAGGAAATGCTTTTTTATAGAGCTTTCGTATTTTTAACCATTGTAAGAAACCTTGCGCTTGAAAATAATTCATTTTGCTGTATCCTTTCAGTGTATCTGCCGTTTTGCTCAGGCGACAAGCCTGTATATTGTGAGGGGCAGATACCAAGATGCCACTGTGAGCATACAGATCAGGGTCACGCCGATCAGTCCCTTGAGTACTGTACTCACCGGCACGAGGTCCCGTTCATATCTATATCTTACCACATAAAACACGGTGTGTCAATAGAAACATGAAAAGTTGTTTGGGGGTGTATGTGATATAATGGAATTCAATTCTGATAGCACCAAAACGGGCTAAATTGCATTTTTGTGTTATTTTAAGTCAGATGAGTGTTTTTTGTCAGATATAGCTGCTCTTGTGTCCGTTGGGTGATACCACTCACAAGCACTCCGTTCACAGTTGTGGTCAAATCTCCGCTACGATGTTGCTGTATCGCAGCAGAGATTTTTTATTTCAAAATGTGATAGCAGGCGTTATAATTCGAAAGGCAATATTTGATTTGCAGTAGGTAAAGTCGTATAATTTTTAGGTAAAGCACTTGCTATTTCATTGGAAAAAGTGTATAATATTCCTAATAGGGTACAGCTTATGAATAAAACAACGAATTTCACACAAATAAAGGACAGTATTGATGCTTTTGAGGTTGGTGAGGCATTTGCTGATGGTAGAGGAAAAACAAGCGGTGTTTGAAGAATCCAAGTCGGTGACATCATGGATATATCAAGCTTATTTGCATGTGACAAAACCGTAAAGCGATATGCGTTGGATAAAACATGATACCATTTGCTTGCTAATATGGGACTATGAGGTGATTGGATGAAAATAATCGATAATGTAAATCAAACAGTTAAAGACGATTTAATAACCGGCATTCAAAAGGGCAGCAAGATCTCTATAGCAGCTGCCTGTTTTTCAATTTATGCTTATCAAGAGCTAAAGCAGCAGCTTAAGGGAATAGATGAAATTCGTTTTATTTTTACGTCACCTACATTTATTACGGAAAAAACATCCAAGGCACAGAAGGAATTTTACATACCACGTTTACTCAGAGAACGTAGCTTATATGGCAACGAATTTGAAGTAAAGCTTCGTAACGAGCTGTCTCAAAAGGCAATAGCAAAGGAGTGTGCGGACTGGATCAAACGCAAAGTGACTTTTAAGTCCAACGTTACAAATGAGCAAATGATGGGCTTTATGACAGTTGATGAGAGTACATATATGCCTATCAATGGCTTTACTACAGTTGATCTTGGCTGCGAACGCGGTAATAATGTCTACTATCCCGTGCAAAAAACAGAGAGTTATGAAAATGCCAGGTACTTTCTCAAGCTCTTTGAACAGCTTTGGAGTGATAAAAGGATGCTGCAGGATGTGACAGATGTAGTGGTAGAAAGCATTTCAGCTGCATATAGGGAGAATTCACCGGAATACATTTATTTTGTTGCTTTATATAACATTTTCAATGAGTTTCTTGATGATATCACTGAGGATGAGCTTCCGAATGATGCAACGGGCTTTAAGGAAAGTAAAGTATGGAGAATGCTGTACAATTTCCAGCGTGATGCCGTGCTTGCCATTATCAGCAAGCTGGAAAAGTACAATGGTTGCATTTTGGCTGATAGTGTCGGCTTGGGCAAGACTTTTACAGCACTTGCTGTAATAAAGTATTACGAAAACCGAAATAAGTCCGTTCTTGTGCTTTGCCCGAAAAAACTGTTTGAGAATTGGAATACATACAAAGAAAACTATATCAACAATCCGATTGCGGAGGACAGGCTGCGATATGATGTTCTTTGCCACACAGACCTCTCGCGTGAGTACGGTAAGTCAAACGGTGTGGATCTAAGTCGTCTTAACTGGGGTAACTATGATCTTGTTGTTATTGACGAAAGTCACAACTTCCGCAATGGTGCCGAAGTGTTTGGCGAAGGCACAAAAGAAAATCGCTATTTGAAACTGATGAACAAAGTTATTCGTACCGGTGTGAAAACAAAAGTTTTGATGCTATCGGCAACACCTGTTAACAATAAGTTTATTGACCTGAAAAATCAGCTAGCGCTTGCGTACGAGGGCGATTCAGAGAAGATCAATAAAAAAATTGCGACAACAAAGAGTATAGATGCAATTTTTCGTCAAGCACAAAAGGCATTCAATGCATGGAGCAAGCTTTCTGCTGATGAACGTACTACGGAAGCACTTTTGAGGACACTGGATTTGGATTTTTTTGAGTTATTGGACAGTGTGACTATTGCACGTTCCAGAAAACATATCGAAAAGTATTATAACACTGCTGATATCGGTAAATTTCCTGAGCGCTTGCCACCGATTTCATTGCGTCCGTGCTTGACCGATCTGAACGGTGCAATCAATTACAATGAAATTTACAATATTTTGATGTCACTCAGCCTGTCTATCTACACGCCGTCAAACTACATAATGCCGTCCAAAGCAGCTGAGTATATCGACATGATGCATCATAAGGGGACAAGCCTGACACAGCAGGGTCGTGAGAAAGGTATTCGACATCTTATGAGCATTAATTTGCTCAAACGATTGGAAAGCTCTGTTTATTCATTCCGTTTGACGATTGAGCGTATTCAAAAACTGATAAATGATACCATCGCGACTATAAAGAGCTATCAATCAGGCAACTGTGTGCTTGATCTGACGGAAATTACGGAGAACGATGGGTTTGACTACGATGATCAAAATACGGACCTTTTCACGGTAGGAAATAGGGTTAAAATTGATCTTGCAGATATGGACTATGTATCTTGGTTACATGAGTTGGAAAGAGATGCAGACAATTTGGAACTGCTGTCGCTCATGATTTCCGATATTACACCGAAGCATGATACAAAGCTTCAAGCATTGTTTGAGGTCATTGAAGGGAAAATCGAATGTCCTATCAATGCCGGCAATAAGAAGATCATCATTTTTACTGCATTTTCTGACACCGCAGATTACCTGTTTGCTAATGTCAGTGCTTTTGCAAAGAAAAAATACGGATTGGAATCTGCTGAGATATCCGGAGTGATTGACGGCAAGACCACTGTTCCGGGACTTCGTGCCGATCTTAATACGGTTCTGTCATGTTTTTCTCCGAAATCAAAGAACAGGGATTTATTTGATAATATCCCCAAGGATGATATTGATATACTAATTGCAACAGATTGCATTTCGGAAGGCCAAAACTTGCAGGATTGTGATTATTTGATAAATTATGATATACATTGGAATCCTGTCCGCATTATTCAGCGATTTGGAAGAATTGATCGTATCGGCAGCAATAATGAGCAAATTCAGCTTGTAAATTTTTGGCCGGATATGAATCTTGATGAGTATATCAATCTGAAAAGTCGTGTAGAAACAAAAATGCGACTTTCTGTCATGACGTCCTCAGGTGATGATGACTTGATCAATACGGATGAAAAGGGTGATCTTGAATATCGTCGTGCGCAGCTTAAGCGTTTACAGGAAGAGGTCGTTGATATAGAGGATATGAACAACAGCATTTCCATTATGGACCTGGGACTGAATGAGTTCAGACTTGATCTGTTGGAGTATATGAAACAGCATGCGGACATCGAGACTGCCCCAAAGGGACTGCATACCGTTGTCGGGCAAACGGATGAAACTCCTGCAGGTGTGATTTTCGTTCTAAAAAATATCAATGACAGTGTGAATACTGATAATCGTAACCGTATCCATCCTTTCTATATGGTTTATATAAGTGAGGACTTTGAAATAATCTGTGATTATCTTGATCCTAAAAGGCTGCTTGATACCATGAGACTGCTCTGCCGAGGTAAGAGTGAGCCTTGTATGCAACTTTGCAAGCGCTTTAATGAGGAAACAGACGATGGAAGGAACATGAGAGAGGTCTCTGAATTATTGAACGAAGCCATTAATTCCATTATTGATGTGAAGGAAGAAAGCGATATTGACAGTCTGTTCAAAAG
>CAYOGO010000139.1:0-4143 GCA_964403405.1 uncultured Lachnospiraceae bacterium
CTATAAGACCGTAAGCTGCCGCCTGTTGTGCTGTCATAAAATTATCTCTGTCGGTATCACGCTCAATCTCGTCAAGTGTTCTGCCCGTCATCTGTGCAAGCAATTCATTGAGTGTCTGCTTTGTCTTTATGAGATTTTCAGCATGAATCATAACATCCGACGCCTGACCGCCCAAACCGTTCACAAGCGGTTGATGTATCATTATGTCACTGTGCGGAAGTGCAAAACGCTTTCCCTTTGTACCTGCAGCCAAAAGAAAAGCACCCATTGATGCCGCCATACCAACACAAATTGTTGATATATCACACTTAATATACTGCATTGTGTCATAAATTGCCATACCTGCCGTTACCGAGCCTCCGGGACTGTTTATATACACTGTAATATCCTTATCGACATTATCCGCTTCCAGAAAGAGTAACTGTGCAACCACGAGATCCGCCATTTCTGTCGTTATCTCACCGCTTATAAAAATTATTCTCTCCATTAGCAAACGTGAAAAAATATCATATTGCCTTTCACCCTTACTTGTCTGTTCTATTACATATGGAACCAAATTCATACTTATCACCTCTTTGTTATGTTTTACCCACAAAATATAAAAATAATAAAGAGCTGATGCAAGCCATTACCGAAAACCGAGTAATACCGTGCCACATCAGCTCACCCTGCCATAAAAAAGCTCTGCTCTACAAATATACCCACGCAAAATAAAATTTATTCACAATGGGCAAAATATTCATGCAAATTACTCTTTAGCCTCTGCTTCGACATAAACTGCATTTGCCTTGAGCATGTCGATAGTCTTTGTTGTAACGATCCTGCCCTTGATGTAAGAATCATCACGAGCAAACATTTCCTTGACCTTTTCAACCTCAAGCTTAGCTTCATCTGCAAGCTTAGAGTACTCTGCTTCTATTTCGTCTGCAGTTGCCTCGATGCCCTCTACTATTGAAAGCTTTTCAAGAACGAGCTGTGCCTTTACAGTCTTTGTTGCTTCTTCTCTGTACTGATCACGGATCTTGTCCATAGTTGTACCGACATACTGCATGTACTGCTCCATGGAGATACCCATGTTCTGCATACGGTAACCCATATCTTCAACCATGTTGTCGATCTGGCTTTCGATCATGCCGTTAGGAATATCTATCTCCGTATTTTCAGCAATCTTTTCGATGAGAGCGTTCTCCATCTCTCTGTCTGCACGCAATGTTGCTGCTTCCTCAAGCTTCTTTGCAACGTCTGCTCTGTAATCAGCCAATGTATCAAAATCGCTTACATCCTTTGCGAATTCATCATCAAGCTCGGGCATTTCCTTATACTGGATAGCATTCACCTTTACAGCAAACACTGCCGGCTTACCCTTAAGGTCCTCGCTGTGGTAATCCTCGGGGAATGTTACATTAACATCCTTAGCCTCGCCGACCTTCATGCCTACCATCTGATCCTCAAATCCGGGAATAAATGTGTTTGAGCCAAGAGTAATGGAATATCCTTCGGCACTGCCGCCCTCAAATTCAACACCGTCTACCGTGCCCTTATAATCGATAACGAGCTTATCGCCGTTCTTAGCCTCATAGTCACCCTCTGCATCTATCCAACGTGAGTTACGGTCTCTTTCGGATTCAATTTTTGCATCTATTTCAGCATCGGTTACAGGGTAGCTCTTCTTTTCAACCTCAACGCCCTTATACTGACCAAGCTCAAATTCAGGCTTAACAAATACTTCAGCAGTGAAGACAAAATCCTGTCCACCTGCAATATTTACTATATCAACATCGGGTCTGTCAACCGGGTAGATGCCTTCTGTACGAACTGCCTCGTCGTAAGCCTTCGGCACTGCGTCATTGAATGCCTCTTCATAGAAAATGCTTTCGCCGTATGCCTGCTCTATAACCTTTCTAGGTGCCTTACCGGGACGGAAACCTCTTATACTTACCTTGCCCTTAACCTTGTTGTATGCCACTGCCATTGACTTTTCAAAGTCTGCGGCATCAACTGTGATCTCCATCTTTACTTTATTTGTACCAATTTTTTCTGTTACGACCTTCATTACAAATCCTCCTGATAAAGGTATACTATTGAATATTTTTTGATTTTACTAAACCGTTATGCCGCTCATCTCTCTGCCAGTCGGCACTCTGCATATTATACCAATTTTTTCAGTTTTTTTCAATACCCTTTGTTAAGTTTTTTGAACAAAAATAAACATTTTTTGATATTTTTACGCTTTTTTAACTCAATTTTGTGCAGATCAGGACTTTCCCTCCGAATAATCAAGCAAGTATTTTATTTCTTCCCTTGTTAAATATCTCCACTTGCCCTTTTCAAGCTCAGTATCTCTCAGCTGTCCTATCGCCGTTCTTCTGAGGTACAGCACCTTTACACCGACAGCCTCAAACATTCTCCTTACCTGACGCTTTTTGCCCTCTTTTATCGTTACGCTGAACTTATTCTCATCACGACGTACCACTTTTGCAGGTGAGGTCATAAACTGCTCCTCCTCTATCCACACACCGTGTCTGAGTTTTTCCGCCTGTTCATCACCCAATGGCTCAGCCAGACGCACAAAATATGTTTTCTCGCACTCATACCGCGGATGCATCATATGGTTGGCAAATTCACCGTCATTCGTCAATATAAGCAAGCCCTCCGTGTTTAGGTCAAGCCTGCCGACGGGGAAAACTCTTTCCTTTACATCCACAAGATCAAGCACCGTAGGTCTGCCCTGAGGATCCGTTGCGGTCGTCACATAGCCTTTTGGCTTGCTCAACAAAATATAGACCTTATTCTCCTCGGGATATATTTTTTTGCCGTCAAGTGTGACCTCATCCTCGTATTCTTCAACGGAAACGCCCATTTCGGTAATGACCTGCCCATTTACGCTCACTCGCCCCGATGCAATAATGCTCTCCGCCGCTCTGCGCGAAGCCACTCCGCATGCCGCAAGGTATTTCTGTAATCTCATCATATACTATTTTTTCTCGTCTTCCTTCTTTTCCGCATCGCGTTTTTCTATCTCACGCTTTACGGATTCCGCAAATTTCTTGAGTATACTCTTATGCGTCTTTATTCTTGAGTAAGAATCATCACCGCCTGATGCCTCGTCAAACTTTTCAAGTATCTCTTTCTCTTTTTTGCTCAATTTTGTGGGTGTTTCCACTGTAACCGTTATGTAAAGGTCACCCCTTGCCGCACTGTTGAGGTGAGTTACGCCCTGATTGCGTATTCTTACCTGTGTGCCCGACTGTATGCCCTCCGGAAGCTTATACTTCATTGTGCCGTCAATAACAGGAATATCCACCTCTCTGCCGAGAGCAGCATCAACAAATGTTACGGGAACAGAACAATAAAGGTCATAACCGTCCCTTTGGAATATCTCGTGACGCTTTATATTTATTACAACATAGAGGTCACCATTTGGGCCGCCGTTTTCACCTGGATTGCCCTGTCCTCTGAGCGGAATAGACTGATTATCATCAATTCCTGCCGGAATATTTATATTTATTCTTCTTTTTACTCTGTTTACCTTTGCGCCATTGCATTTTGGGCAATACGCATCATATATTTTGCCTGCGCCGTTACATTTTGGGCACACGCCTATTCTTACCGTTCTGCCGAAAAGGCTGTTAACGGTCTCTCTTACCTCACCCGTGCCGTTACAATTCGGGCAGGTCTTGGGCTCGGTACCCGGTTTTCCGCCTGTGCCACCGCACTCGGTACATTTTTCGTTGCGAACCACCTCGATCTGTTTTTTACAGCCGAACACAGCCTCCTCAAAGGAGATCGTGAGATCGTATTGAATATCGCTTCCGCGTCTCGGCGCATTCGGGTTCTTCTGGCGTGTACTGCCTCCGAAGCCACCGTTAAAAACAGTTTCAAATATATCCTCAAATCCGCCGAATCCGCCAAAACCGCTGCCACCGCCGCCGCCAAAGCCGGCTGCTCCGTCAGCTGAACCGTATGTATCGTAATTGCTGCGTTTTTCCGCATCTCCGAGCACGCTGTACGCCTCATTTATTTCCTTAAATTTCTCCTCTGACTCTGCAGAATGGTCATTAAGATCCGGATGATATTTTTTTGCAAGAGTTCTGTATGCTTTTTTTATTTCATCTGCCGATGCGGATTTGTCCACACCAAGCA
>CAYOGO010000140.1:0-4135 GCA_964403405.1 uncultured Lachnospiraceae bacterium
GTCACGTTGACCATGGTAAAACATCACTTTTGGATGCGATAAGAAACAGCCACGTTACCGATAAGGAAGCCGGCGGTATTACTCAGCACATAGGTGCGTATACAGTAAACCATAACGGCAATAAGATAACATTCCTTGACACACCGGGACACGAAGCCTTTACAACGATGCGTTCAAGAGGTGCAAAGGTAACTGATGTTGCTGTAATAGTAGTTGCTGCAAATGATGGTGTAATGCCCCAGACAATAGAGGCAATAAACCACGCAAGAGCGGCAGAAACACCTATAATAATTGCCATGAATAAGATGGATCTTTACGGAATCAATCCTGATAACGTAAAAAAACAGCTGGCAGAGAACAACGTGATAGTTTCCGATTGGGGAGGCGATGTTGAATGTGTTCCCGTTTCCGCAAAAACAAGGGAGGGTATCGAGGATCTCCTTGAGATGATACTTCTCGTTGCGGATATGCAGGAGCTTAAAGCAAATCCCGATACACGTGCAAGAGGTACGATAATCGAGGCACGTTTGGATAAGGGTAAGGGTCCCGTTGCGACTATACTTGTTCAGAACGGTACGCTCCGCGAGGGTGAGACTGTTGTTGCGGGCATGACAATGGGTAATGTCAGAGCGATGTTTGACCACAACGGCAAAAAGATCAAAAAAGCAGGTCCGTCAATACCTGTTGAAATCACGGGTCTTAATGAGGTACCTCAGGCAGGCGATATGATATTCGCAATAGAGGATACAAAGCTGTCCAAGACGATAGTTGAGGAACGTATAAGCAGGCACAGAGAGGAAATGCTCAAGGCTACAAAGTCAGTAACTCTTGATGACATCTTTAATCAGATCAAGGAGGGAGAAATGAAAACTCTCAATCTCATCATCAAAGCAGACGTACAGGGCTCCGTTGAGGCAGTTAAACAATCGTTAGAAAAGCTCAGCAATGATGAAGTGCGTGTTACATGCATCCACAGTGCGGCAGGTGCCATAACTGAGGCGGATGTAACGCTTGCTAAGGCATCAAATGCTATCATAATCGGCTTTAATGTAAGAGCAATAGGTCATGTTGAGGATATTGCACAGGCAAACGGCGTTGATATAAGGTGTTACAGCATAATATACAATGCTATCGACGATGTAACTGCTGCAATGAAGGGTATGCTTGCTCCTGTTTATAAGGAGGTCGTACATGGCAGAGCCGAAGTAAGAATGACATTCAAGGTTTCGGGTGTTGGTACGGTTGCAGGCTCATATGTAATTAAGGGTAAGGTATTCAGAAACGATAAGGTGAGAATACTTCGTGAAGGAATCGTTATATATGAGGGTGAGATGGAATCTCTCAAGAGGTTCAAGGATGATGCAAAGGAAGTTGCAGAGGGCTATGAATGCGGTATTTGCATAAGAAATTACAATGATATCAAGGAAATGGATATTATTGAGACCTATGCAATGGAAGAAGTTGAAAGGAAATAATCAAATTGAATAACAGAGTAAGCCATAGTATGAAGCTTGAGCGTATGCAACAGCAGATATTGGAGTACCTCGGCATTTTGATACATGATGAGGTGAAGGATCCGCGTGTGTCAAAATTAACATCTGTTGTCAGAGTTGAGGTTGCACACGACCTTAAATATGCACGTGTGTATATCTCAACGCTTGGCACTGAGGAGGAAAAGAAGGCTGCAATAGAGGGTCTTAACAGTGCAAAGGGATTTTTGCGTTCAAGACTTTCAAAAATTATGCGTACAAAGATCGCTCCGGAGATCACCTTCATAAGTGATTCGTCAATGGAGTATGCGGCTTATATACAGAAAAAGATAGAAGAATTGAATATCAATTCTTCAAGGCAAGATGAAGAAAATGAATGATTTTACAGACTTATATTTAGCGGCAAGAGACAAAATTCTTGCCGCAGATAATATTGCAGTTATCACGCACATTAATCCCGATGGTGATTGCACGGGGTCCGCACTTGCATTGAGGGAGCTTATAAAGACTCTCGGCAAGGATGCCGACATATATAATGAAAACGGCTGCCCGTCATTTATGGATTTTTTATGCGGAGATGCTGTGTTCAATAAGTATGTCAAGGATGACGGCATTGTTTACGACTTGAACATTTTCATTGATTGCGGCGGCAAGGATAGAGCAGGCAAGGTGGATTGGGTATGTGATGATTGTGGTTTTACGATAAATATAGATCATCACGGCACAAATCCGATGTACGGCGATATAAATATCGTGGACGGCAACTCATCGGCAACGGGCGTCCTTATATACGATTTTTATAAGGCGTGCGGTCTTGAAATAACAAAATATACCGCTGAGCTCATATATGTTGCGCTTATGATGGATACGGGTAATTTTTCGTATTCAAATACGGATAAAAAGACGCATATTATTGCAGGCGAATTGCTTGAATACGGTGTTGATACGGCAATGCTGACTCAAAAAATATTCAGATCGACCACGTACAACAGATTGAAGCTCACTGCCAGGGCATTTGAAACATTAAAACTCTATTGCGGCGGAAAAATTGCCGTCATCAACGTAACAAAGGCGATGTTCAGCGAAACGGGTACGGATTCCTCTGATTCGGAGGGCTTTGTAGGAACAGTGCGTGACATAGAGGGCGTTGAGATAGCTGTTTTGCTCAGGGATACAACTGATGGCAAGCTCGTTAAAGTAAGCTTTAGGTCAAATAATGATATTGATGTAAGCAAAATAGCGGAGGAATTTGGCGGAGGCGGTCATTTTAATGCGGCAGGCTGCAGTATTGAGGGCAAAATACCATATGCAGAGGAGCTTGTTGTAAAAAGACTGTCGGAGATATTCGGATGAACGGAGTAATAAATGTATTAAAGCCGCCCATGATGACCTCGGGGAGCGTTGTTTCGGCAATAAAGCGTATGACTGGTGCGGCACATGTCGGACACACGGGAACGCTGGATCCTAATGCGGCAGGCGTGCTGCCGATAGTCATAGGTCGCTATACAAAGCTTGCGGAATACTTTCTTGCCGATGAAAAGGAATACACGGGTGAGATTCTTTTCGGTGTCGAGACTGACTCATGCGATACGGAAGGAAATACCGTGAGTACATGTGACATTATTCCCACAGATGAGCAGATAGAGAGCGTTTTGACGGAATTTTGCGGTGATATTGTCCAATATCCGCCGATGTATTCGGCAATAAAGATAAACGGCAAAAAGGCGTACGAGCTTGCACGTGAAAATAAAGAGGTCGAGATACCGTCAAGAAACGTGAATATAGAATCCATCGAGCTTTTGCACAGGACTGCTCATAACAGAGTGACAGTGCACGTTAAATGCGGTAAGGGCACATATATACGCTCATTGGCGAGGGATATAGGCAGAAGGCTCGGCACATGTGCGTGCTTATCAATGCTTGTCAGAACAAGGTGCGGAAGCTTTGATATTGATGATTCCCATACGCTTGAAAATATCGAACAAACGTTAAAATGTGGCAACTTTGACATTTTATTCGCTGATGTAAACGAAAAGCTCGCTCATATGCCGCAGGTCGTATACTCAAAGGAATATGAAAAAAAGCTTATATGCGGTAATTCCGTAAGGCTGAGTGATGCGATGCTTTTGCCTGAAACTGCGAATAATACTCTTATTTACCGTGTTACGGCTGATGATGAGCTGATATGTCTTGCAAGAATCGAAACGGACAGCAACGGCAATAATGTCCTTCAACCGATAAAGGTGATAGCTCAATGATAACCTTAACAAATGTTAGACAAGATAACAGCATAGGAATATGCTCATATGGCGAACTGAGTAACGAAATGCCGATAGTGCTTGCTTTGGGGATGTTTGACGGAGTGCATGTAGGCCATCAAAGGCTGCTCAAAAGAGCAGTTGAGCTGGCAAGACAAAGAGGCGCATCTCCAACGATGATGACATTTTCCGAGCATCCAAATCTGTTTATACCCGGCAAGGAGGCACCCATGCTACTCACTACGGTGAGGGAAAAGGCAATGCTTGCGTGCGATAACGGTATAAAGCAGATGTTGCTCGTAAGCTTTGATGAGGACTTTTGCAGTCTCTCACCGGAAAGATTTATGGATGACTGCATTCTGTCGTTGAATGTGAGTGCGGTAGTAT
>CAYOGO010000141.1:0-4131 GCA_964403405.1 uncultured Lachnospiraceae bacterium
CATACCAATATGGTGATGTATCCGACAGACTTTTGTTTATATGATCCATTATAAAAAAGCCGCACGTTCCGCCAAAAAGTATATATAATCCCAGCACGGCAAGCGTTCCCGGCGTTGTTTTTTTACTGCTTTTGTTATTATTCATACATTTTTCCTTTTCCAAAACGCATTTTACGGTACAAATATCCCCAACGAGCACTCTGTCCGATATTCAATATAAGGGAGCACATAAAATGCTCCCTTATTATGCTTACAATCAGATCTGTTTTACAACGCAGGAATATCTTCCGTCACACGTGTTTGCACACTTTATGCTCCAGCTTCCCTTTTTTATTCTTACAGCATACCTTGAGCCGTATTTTATAACACCTACACCTGCATCAATGTGCTTTTGAGGTATAATAACATAAGCATCTGCATCAACATCCGTATGCACTGTTATTTCAAGCGCATTTCCATTTTTTGAACAGATGACATGAATATCACCCTTTACGGTATGCATTGCACAGTCTATATTTTTCAGATAACCGAGCCTCGGTTCTATTTTATACTCCTCAAACCCGGGCTTTGTAGGCTCAACTCCTGCCATATGCTTTGACATGGTGATGAGTGGCCCACCCGACCATGCGTGGTTTTTTGTACCGTTTACAAGTCCAAAATGCTCCCACAATGTTGTGCATGCATCCTTGCCGTTCACCATGGGCTCATAACGCCTTCTTATTCTGTCTTGAACATCCTTCATACTACCGATCTTACACATTGCATCAAGCACATATTTTTCCATGTACGGGCTTGAGTTTTCGACCGTGTTGAATTTTTTATTCATGAGTGCCTCTCTGCCCTCTGTATTAAGGTCTGCAAGCACAGCCACGGCATTACATCTGTCATCAGCGATCTCATTGTCCTTTTTGAAGCCGTCATCCTCACAATAAAAATCGTCATATTTATTTTTTATGAGCTCACGGCGACGTGCAAATTCATTCAGGTCATCTGTAACGCCTATCTCCGACGCAACATCAGACGCAACACCCAATGCCCTGTAATACCATGCATATTCAAGAGGAACATAATCAATATGATCTCCCCAATCATGCCAATCCCATGAGCCCGTTCTGTGAATAAGCTCATTATTTTCATCAAAGCTCCAAAGCATAAGATAATTTCTTATATACGGATAAACATCCTGCAATAATTTTTTATTTCCCGTGTACATATAATATTGCCATACACCGCAAACACCTGCAAGCTCCTGTGCGGGAAGCTCATAAAGAACACCCCTCGGCGTCGGTACGACCGTTCTCAGCACACTGTCACCGTATGAATCCGCCATACCGAGCTTTGTGTACCATGCCTTTTCATACAAATTATAGGAATTTTCGTCAAGGCAATAGAACATCATCATCATTTCGTTCGTAACATCGCCCCACCACTGAGCACGTTCTCTGTCAGGGCAGTCCATATAATTATCACGCATCGTTATGTAGAGCGTACGCCTTGACTGCTTCCAAAGCCTATTCAACAGCTCGTCATCACATTCAAAATGTCCGACAAATTCGGAATTATATCCCGTTTCTCTGTACTTGAGCGCCTTTATCGTCACTCCTGCCGGGACCTCATAATACACCCTTTCGCCGTTGATCCATGCAAGTGATTCAAAGCTCTGGATGCCCTTTTTTGTAACATAATCACCCTTGACAGTGCTGTATGCTCCCGTTTTTTCCACGTGCGTATCGGGATAGATATTTATTTTCAAGCCCTCAATATCCGTTTCGACCTCAAGGTACGGCGTCAGCTGACAATTATACTCACATTCAAGTTCAAGAACCTCTTTTTCAACTGTCGTATGTCCTATATACTTTTCGGAATTGAGATAATCCTTCAAGCCAAAGTTCTTCCAAAGAGGTATACAACGCTTATGCAGCCTGTTCCACGGCTCACATCCTACCTCGCCCAATTCCGTTGCATTCTGCCAAAGAGAATCGTCATGATCAGCATCTGTCCAATTACCGATGTCAAGCCTTGCATCATAATAAACATTAAATTCCGGTATCCTGTAATTCGGCTGGATCTCCTCTATTCCCTCTGTCTTGCCCGTATCGTCAAGATATGCCGCATTGCGGAGGACCTTCCACGTTTTGTCGCTTATTACGGTCTTTCCGCCAATATTGCATTCAAACACAAAGCCTGCCTTGCCTGCGGTATTTGTTGAAAAATTCTTGGGTCTGTATCCCCAATAGCAAGCGAGCACCGCTATTGTGTTTTCGCCCTCACGCAAGAAATCTGCAATTTCGACCTCATCATAAAAGCTGTCCTCAAGATTGAAACCCCTCTTGAGAGATCCCTCAAATACAACATTTTTGCCGTTTATGTACAGCCAATATCTTGACTCTGCACTTATGTATGCAGTTACCCTTTCAGGCACATTATCCACCGTGATCCTTTTGCGGAAGCACACCCATGTATTCTGCTCCTCCTGCTGCTCCCATATCCATTTTGCATTCCACTCACGGAATTCATTCAAAAAATTATAATTCATTTTTCTCCTCAGCTTTCTTTTGTGTTAAGCACATGTATCGTATCATGCAAGTCGTTGATCCGTCATTTTTGTTTTCGTTGATCCTCAAATATTGCATTTCCCATGTACGCATTAAAGCCCATAGGCAAATACTCAGCATCAACGGTCCCTGCATAATCTATATCCGTATAATATTCATCAAATTTCAACGCAAAATAAACCAGTGTGCGGTCAGCCTCATCACACAGAGCGTATGTTACGCCGTATTTTTTGTCAGCATATATTGCAAGGAGAGTTTTTTTGAATTCCGTTATACCGTATATTCCCTTATATTCTTCCTCTCCGGTGCTTGCAATGCCTCTTAATCGTTCGCATTCAGACTCAAATGTATTACCATCACATTTGTACACAAGGTACGCCATATAGTTGCTTTTTCCCTCATACGGCTGCTTGAATTCCACTCTAAAGCCTTCAACATCTGCCGTATCAGCTATTATTTCGGGAAATATGTCCCCATTTCCGACAAAGCTCTGCTTATAGCTTCCGTTTTGACCCAGCAATTCCACGTACTGTGATGCATCGACAAAGAATTCCGATTGCGGTCTTATACTTTTGCTCAAAAATGTCAGCAATACTGCAAATGCAACAATAAATATGACCGATATTACTATTACCGTCAAGCCCGTCCTTAATGTTTTACTCATTTTATACCAATTCAACACCTTCCGGAACAGTTATTTTAGGTTCCTTACCGTTTTCAGCCTCAACCTCAATTATACCGTAGGGCGTCGGATATTTTGTTTTTATATACTTCAGTCCTCCGAGGTCCGGTCTTATTCTTACCTTTTTACATCCCGGCTCCAATACTTCTATACCCGTTACCACCTGACTTAAAAATGACGCAGGTCCGCTTGCCCAGCCGTGGCACAGGCTGTGCCTGAACTGAGTATAGCAATACTTACCGAAATCACCGTGAACATCGACCATGTCATCGGGTACGAATTTATCAATGCCCACCGTTTTATCCGTCACCCAGTCCATATCAAAGTCTTCCCAGAACGTTGTAGCACCAAGATCAAGCATTGCACCCCAATACTCACGCATAATGCTTACTGCATCCTCCGTATGGCCTGCTTTTGCAAGTGTTCTCAGCACATATCCGGCGAGGAATGTCGAAAGCCCCTCCGCGCGTCCCTTCAAAAGCAGTTTATCCGATATTTCCTTACAGTCAATTCCGCCTGCAAGTGCATAGAGCGACGCCGTCTGTTTATTCTTGTAATCGGTAAATTTACGCTTGAGCAAATATCCTGAATATTCCATGCATTTTGCCGCAAGAGCAGTATTGCCGAGATACTCACACAGCTTACCGCCGCACAGCAAGCTCTTTATTGCAACACCGTATGTACCTATTATTTCATCGGGCGTCTCCCTTGAGCTCCAATCGCAGAAGAAATATTCAAGTGTGAGCTCTCCATCCTCCTTGACATTGGATATTATTTTTTCCAACGTTTCAAAAAGATACTCTCCTCGTGATCTGAGATATTCCTCATCTCCGTTTTGCATGTACCAATCATACTGGTCAATTACCCACCAGCATGTGTATGACGGTATAGTAT
>CAYOGO010000142.1:0-4128 GCA_964403405.1 uncultured Lachnospiraceae bacterium
AAGATGATGTACCTGCCATGACCAAGACGGCGATGCAAAAGCTTGCCAAAAAGGAAAAAGAAAATCAATATCAGGAGAAAGCACGTAAAAAGAGGATAAAGGACCTTGAGCAGAGAATGGAGGAACTTGATTCCAAAAAAACTGAGCTTGAGGAAAGGCTTGCGAGCGAAGATGTCTATACCGACAGCTCACTTGCAAAGAAGGTCAATGCAGAGTACGAAAGTATATGCGGAGAGTTGGAAAAGGTGAGTGACGAATGGCTTGAAATGACATCTGATTGATACAAAAAAGACAGGTTTATTGGGAACCTGTCTTTTTATTTGATAATTCATCTGTTAAGCGGATCATTTCCGGTGCTATGCGTGCCCGTTCCTTTTTTAATATCGATTTGTACAGCGGATAGCTTATTGCAACAAGAATTATCCCTATAATTCCGATGATAATGCCGAGCATGACTTTATTCCAGACCATACAACAGGACATTCCGGTCCCGAGAATAAGCGCCCCGATCACACCGGTTGAAAGCGAAGCAGCTGTTGCTCTGTCGGTGACTTTTTTATCCATGCTGCGGATAAGGTCAAGAGTATCTGTCTGAGCAGGCATATATTTGCTTCTAATTGTGTCAATTTCTTTCTGCTGCTTTGCAGAATAGGAATATGTAAAGGTGTCATTGTTTTTATCTGACATGTATATCTCCGTATTATTTAATATTATCAATATTTGTGTTATTGTCATCATCCGTTTCGGCGGGCTCACAGCGCATTCTTTTCAAATTCTTATTTGCATAGATGATCATAAATAAAGCCATAACAAGAATAAAAGTGCAGACCGCGACACCGCTCAATGTAGTCATGATGAGCCTGAACGAGGCGGAATTATTCTCACCGAATGCATTAAGCATTGCGGACTCAAGCGTCAGGAGTGACACCGAAGCAGCAGCAAGCGAAATTATCTTTGTTGCAGAAAACAGAGGACTGTTGTATTTTTTATATTTTGCAAGCTGCACAATGGCTTTTGTGAATGACCAGAATGTGTAAGCAGCCATTGCAATGGTCGTTATAAAGTGATGTTGAATACTGCGTTGCAGCCAAGATATAAAGAATACTATGACCATGAGTGAAATATTCATTAACATCAATAAAATACCGCAAAATCTGTAACGCTTAAATTCCATTGCAACATCATGCTCCTTGGATGAGGATCTGATGTCACGTAACAAAAAATACCTCATCACTGCAAGCAATATATAATATATTGCAAATGAGTAAAACCAGAGAGATCTGTGCATAAATCCCAATCCGAGCTGAAAAATACCGTAACAGGTATTCATAAAAAGAGAGGAATAAAGGGATATTTTTACGCGCAAACCTGCATTGCTTAGATATATTTGAATATATGGATTAGTGTCCTTTAATTTCTTTGCCTTGCGGATCAATAACGGTGTTTTTAAGCATACGACCGTCAATGCATACGCCGATAAAAGGTACGAAGCATATGCTATGACATCCTTATTCTGAAAAACAAACGTGTAAATAAGCATTGCGATTGATACTGGGACGAGTATGAGTATTATTGCAATGTGCGGATATAATAATTTTTTTATAAACCTATTGAGTCTTGTCATCGTTTTGCCTCCATAATATAACGGTAAATGACGTTCCTACACCAACGCAGCTGTCAACGTGTATATCGCTGCCTGTGATGTCGATTATTCGTTTTACGAGGGCAAGACCAAGTCCGTTGCCGTTGGTGGAGTGAGAGGTGTCACCCTGATAAAATTTATCGAAGATATGCTTGCCTACATCACTTGATATTCCGCAGCCCGTGTCGGATACGGTGACAGTGACTTTTTCCGCATCTTCACGAAGAAAAAGTGATACTTTGCCGTCGTCCGGCGTGAATTTCAGCGCGTTTGAAAACAGATTGTTCCATACTATGGACAGCATTTCGGGATCTGAATGCACGATGACATTATCCGCAATATCTGTTTCGATCTCAATATTCTTTTTCTCCCATATGTCTTCAAAGCCCAAAAGACATTCGCATAATTGCTCACTTATGTTAAAATCCTTGTTGACTAATGTTATCTGCTGGTTCTCCAGCTTGTTGAGCTTGAGGATGTTGGATATTAAGCTTGCAAGCCTGTTGGATGTATCGATTATTAATTGAGAATATTCAATGCGTTTTTCCTCAGGCAGATCCTTTTGCTGAAGCAAGCGACCGTAATTCTGCATGACACTCAGCGGTGTTTTTAATTCATGCGAAACATTCGATATAAAATCGGTACGAAGTGTTTCCGTGTGGGAGAGCTCCTCAGCCATTGCATTTATGCAGTTGATTATTTTGTTTAATTCGCTATCTATCTGAAGATCCCTTGCAGGTGGTATCTTAATGTTGAAATTACCCCGCATTATTTCATTTGCTGAGTCTATGATCCTTTTACACGGACGAACAAATGTAAACTCCTGCCGTAATGCATCGATTGTCGTGAATATAAGACTCAGAAACAACACATTGATAAAAGTAAATTTGGCGGCAAGATTAAGATTGACACTTGTGAATTCGATGCTCATGCTTTCTGCAAATGTCTCCAAGAATAATGCCATACAGCAGGTGACAACAAATGCAACCAACAAAAAGAATGTAAAATATCGGTATAAAGCAAGCAATATCTTTTTTACGGTACTGTTCTTCATTTTAATACCGCCTTGTAGCCGAGGCCGTGTACAGTGACTATTTCAAAGGAGGTGCAATCAGTAAGCTTGCTCCTCAATTTAGTCATGTAAACATCGACCGTCCTTGTGCCGGAGGTGGTGTTTGAGTCCCAAAATTCATCCATGAGTTGAGTGCGTGTAAATGTTTTTTTGGGATAGGAGAGAAGCTTATACAAAATATTGAATTCTCTCAATGTTAATACTATCTCATCACCATCAAGATAAGCGGTGTGCTCATCCGTATCCATTATAAAATTGCCTATCTCCAATTTTTTGCTTGTAACTATCTTTGATCTGCGGAGCAATGCACCTATCCTTAAGATCAATTCATCAAGATCAATGGGTTTTACCATATAATCGTCAACACCTATGCGATAGCTTCGTTGTTTTGACATCAGATCATCTCTTGCAGTCATAAACAGAATCGGAATATTATCATTGAGAGCACGGATGCTTTGTGCAAATTCAAATCCATCAATATTTGGAAGCATTATATCGGATACTATGCAGTCAAAAACATTCTGATACATTGCGTCATAAGCTTCGTCTGCGGTCAAGCAAGGCGTGGTCTCGTATCCGTTCTGGTTCAGAAAAAGGCATACGGAGCGGTTAAGCTCGCGGTCATCTTCAAGTACTAAGATCTTAAACATATAATTCTCCGATAAAACAATTACAGATCGACAATGCCGATCTGTGATTATTATATCATAATTATGTTAAAAAAATGTTAAATTTTTTGATTAATTGCCTTTTGCGTTGTTTATGCGCTCCTCAGCTGCAGTTATCCTTTCATTTGCACTCTTAATTTGTGCATCGCGTTCTGCCTGCATCTGCTTCTTTTTATTTTCGGGATTGCTCATTGCCTTTGCTTCCTCCCAATTAGCCTTTGATTCCGCTTTTGCTGCATTAAAATTAGCCTTATCAACCTCGTGCTGTGCCTTTGCACTTTCCTTCATGTCCTTGAATGCGTTCTTAAAAAAGTTTTTCATGATCTTGAACCTCAATTATTCATTATTTTTTCGCTCAATGCGATAATCTTTCCTGCAAATTTCTTTCTGCGTGATGTGAGTATACCCTTGTAAATGGGATAGTTGACTATTGCCATTACCATACCGACAACGCCGATGATGATTCCGGGCACCATGGGGTTTTCGATTCCGATGGTGCTGCCGATATCCGTCATAACAAGGCTCATGCCTGCACCCATCACTATTGCACCGATACTGCCGAATGTGTATCCGAATATATTTGCCGGGCGTGATGCTTTTTTGTCGAGAGCCCTGAGCTCATCTAACTTGCTGTGCTCCTTTTCGGTGTACTGTGTACGGATCTTCTGGATGATAAATTCCTGGTCATTCTTGTTCATAAATAATACCTCGCTTTGTATTTTGTTAAGTTTACGGCTATATTATAC
>CAYOGO010000143.1:0-4106 GCA_964403405.1 uncultured Lachnospiraceae bacterium
GTAGGTAATCTGATGTATAATATATATATAAAACCTACCTATGAAGTATGAATATAATTTTTTTACATATAAGGAGACTACTTATGTCACAGAATTACAAGTTTGAAACATTACAGCTTCATGTCGGTCAGGAGCAGGCGGATCCTGCAACGGATTCCCGTGCGGTACCGATATATCAGACAACATCTTATGTATTCCATAATTGCGAGGATGCGGCGTCCCGCTTTGCTCTTTCTTCAGGTGGAAATATATACGGAAGACTCACAAACTCCACTCAGGATGCCTTTGAGAGACGAATTGCGGCACTTGAGGGCGGCACTGCTGCACTTGCATTGGCATCGGGTGCGGCTGCCATCACGTATACGATAGAGGCACTTGCTCAAAACGGTGGACATATCGTCGCACAAAAGACTATATACGGCGGAAGCTATAATTTGATGGCACACACGCTGACTAATTTCGGCATAACGGCAAGTTTTGTCAATATACACGATCTTACTGAGGTGGAATCCGCAATAAAGGAGAACACGAGAGCAATATACATCGAGACATTGGGTAACCCGAATAGTGACATTCCGGATATCGATGCACTTGCGCAGATTGCTCATAAGCACGGTTTGCCGCTTGTTGTGGATAATACATTCGGTACACCGTATCTTATAAGACCGATCGAGCACGGTGCGGATATTGTGGTTCATTCCGCTACAAAATTCATTGGTGGTCACGGAACGACATTGGGCGGAATAATAGTCGACTCAGGCAATTTTGATTGGACTGCATCGGATAAATACCCTGCAATTTCACAGCCTGATCCGAGCTATCACGGTGTGTCGTTTGCAAAAGCGGCAGGCAGAGCGGCATTTGTTACATATATACGTGCGATACTGTTGAGGGATATGGGCGCTGCAATTTCACCCTTTTCGGCATTTTTGCTGCTTCAGGGCGTGGAAACATTGTCGTTGAGAGTGGAACGCCATGCTGAAAATACAAAGAAGGTAGTAGAATTTTTAGCAGGACATCCGTTGGTGGAAAATGTAAATCACCCATCATTGTCGGATCATCCCGATCATGAGCTGTATAACAGGTATTTTCCGAACGGAGGAGCATCAATATTTACATTTGAGATAAAGGGCGATGAGAAAATAGCTCATAAATTTATAGACAGCCTTAAGATATTCTCGTTGCTTGCAAACGTTGCAGACGTCAAGAGCCTTGTCATCCACCCTGCATCCACAACGCACAGTCAGCTGACGGCGGACGAGCTTAAATCACAGGGTATAAAGCCAAACACGATACGTTTGTCAATAGGAACTGAGCATATTGATGATATAATTGCGGACCTTCAGCACGGCTTTGAAGCCATTAAGGAGCAAATATGATTATATCAACAAGAGGAAGATACGCTTTGCGTATATTGATAGATATAGCCGAAAACAGTGACGGAAGCTACATTCCGCTAAAGGTGATTGCAGAGAGGCAGGGTATATCGCTGAAGTACCTGGAACAGATACTGCCTGTATTGACGCAGAATAATGTAATTGAAGGCATACAGGGTAGAGGTGGCGGTTATCGTCTTGTCCGTAAGCCTGAAGAATACAAAGTCGGAGATATCCTCAGGCTTACCGAAAATGATGTTACTGCGGTATCGTGCTTGGGAAGTGATGCAAAGCCATGTGCGAGAAGGGACGAATGCAGGACCCTGCCGCTGTGGATAAAGCTCAATGAGGTCGTAAATGATTATTTGGACAGTGTTGCGCTTTCCGATCTTGTAAAAAAGTAAAAAAACATCCCGACAAAGCTCATTGTCGGGATGTTTTGATAGAATTTATTATTTAAGCATTGATACAGCGTCGCTTATGTTTTTTTCAAAGGCTTCACGACCGTATTTATCGACCTCTGCCTTGTTTTTTGCACCGTGAGTAAGACAACCTGCACCGCCTATGCAACCGCCTATACATGCCATACCCTCTATAAAATTGCCGTCGAGAGCGTTCTTGCTCTTTTTTAGCAATGCCATTCTGCAGGCTTCAATGCCGTCACAAGGAACAGTCTTCAAGTCGAAATCGATATTCTGCTCCTTCATTGCCTGTGCAACTGCATCGCTGAGACCGCCGGATCTTGCAAATATTCTGCCGAAATATGATGCATTGTCAAGCACATCCTCAGACAATTCGGTGATGTCTATGTCACGGCTGTCAAAGAGTGCCTGTAATTCCTCAAATGTCAATACAACATCAACATATGGCTTGACATCATCAAGCTGAACCTCGGCTTTTTTAGCTGTACAAGGCCCTATGAATACGACCTTAGCTTCGGGTGTTGTCTCCTTTATGTATTTTGCAAGGGTTGCCATAGGCGACAAATTATGCGATACATACTGCAGTAAGCAGGGGAATGCCGATTTTATGTACGCCACAAACGCAGGACAGCATGAGCTCGTAAGGAAGCCCTTTTCGGCAAGCTCCTTGGATTCTTCCATTGAGACCATGTCTGCACCCAGTGCGGCCTCAATTATTGTGTAAAAGCCTATTGCCTTAAGTCCGGATATCACTTGTCCGAGCTTAGCGTAGCTGAATTGACTTGATATTGACGGTGCAACCATTGCATAAACCTTGTATTTTTGATTGTCATTGCTCTTTTTGAGCAGATCTATAACGTTTAATATAAAGGATTTATCCGTAATTGCTCCGAACGGACACTGATAAACGCAAGCTCCGCACTGTATGCATTTGCTGTTATCTATTGCAGCAGCATTGTTGTCGTTTATGGATATTGCTTTCACCTTGCAAGCAACTTGACAGGGGCGTTTTCTGTTCACAATGGCGGAATATGGGCATACTGTTGCACATTGACCGCATTCAACACATTTTGATTTGTCTATATGTGCCACGTGATTGTGATCAAAAGAGATAGCATCACGTTTGCAGACGTCCTCACAACGGTGAGCAAGGCAGCCTCTACATGAATCAGTTACCTCGTATCCTGCAGCGGGACATTCATCGCAGGCAATATCAATGACCTCTATTATATTCGGGTTTTCAGTATTACCGCCCATTGCTATCTTAATTCGTTCGGAGAGAATGGCACGTTCCTTGTAAACGCAACAACGCATTGTTGATGTTTTGCCGGGAACTATTTTCTTCGGAATATCCAGAACATTGTCCAAAAGGGTATCGTTCCAAGCCTCTCTTGCAACCTCACGTAAGACCTTATATTTCAAATGCTGTACTTTTGTATCAAATTTACGCAATTTATTACTGTACCTTTCTTTTTTCTAAAAATAACTTACTTTTATGTGCTTACCCATTTTTTTAAGACATGCGGACAATTCCTCAACGAGATTCATCTTGATATTGAAATTTATTGGCAGGTCGGGGTTTTGATGAGCCGGATTTATCGCTCTACCGACATAAAAATTGATGTCGGTAGCTTCCTCAAACAGCAGACGGCATATTTGTGATGCTCCGTCGTGCTTAAAATTCCATTCCTCGTACAATTCGTTTTTATTGAGATAATCTTTTGCGTATTCGAGTACTTTATTTACGGTGATAACCCCTTCGGTTACAAGATCAACCCCTTCAAGCTCCGCAGTAGGCGGAATGTCCGAACGCTCAAAATTAAGACTTGCTCTTAACGGTTTGCCCAAATATCTTGCGGCAATGGATGACGTTGTACCGCCGCAAATAATGTGTTTACCTGCTTTGGAAAAGAATAACGACATCATTCTGTTTGCATCGTCACGGTTAGCTGGTGGTCCGAACAGAATATTCATAGGCTCACGTTTGCGGATCTTAATGACACATGCAGTAGTGTCATCCCCCGGTTTGTTGCCGTAAAGCTTATTGCATTCGTCAACGAGTATGGTTGACATGTTTTTTGCAGTATATCCACCGGCGGCAACAATCTCCATATAATTGATTATATCTTCACGTTTCCAACCAAAATTATACTTTCCGCCCAAGCCTGCATGCGGACAACCGTCGCTCATTGCTATGAAAATGTCATTCTCGTATAATTTTATTGTAGATTTGTATATTTTTTTGCCGTCTATATTCATTTCGGTTTTAGGATAATCGTAATTCACCCCGTTTCTTAGCATTATTACG
>CAYOGO010000144.1:0-4080 GCA_964403405.1 uncultured Lachnospiraceae bacterium
ATATTATTATAAATTGAAAATTATTTTTATGTAATATCGAAAGGAAGATCATATGCATTCTTATACGGTAAAAAAGATAGAGCACTCTTTTAATTGGGCAAATGTAGATATAGGCAAGATAAATGTCTATAATTGGGAGGATTTTAAGGGTTATGACCCTGAAGCCGAATTTCAGATGGTTCATGATGACAACAATATTTATCTTCACATGACCGCACATAACGATTACCTCGCTGCACAGTGCACAAATATCAACGAGATGGTCTGCAACGACAGCTGCATGGAAGCTTTTTTCAATATACCCGGTATGGAAAAAAGCGGTTACCTCAATCTCGAATTTAACTGCTTCGGAGTTATGTACCTCGGCTGCGGACGCTCCAGAGCCGACAGAATAACAGTCGATCCGGAAATCGTAAAAAAATACATCACAATCATTGTCGATAATGATTGTGTACCCGCAAATGAACGTGGCAGATGGAGCTTTACCTGCATTATCGATAAAGCAATCTTCCCCGTTCTCATCGGTACGGAATTTACAAGCGGCAAATGCGGCGGCAATTTCTACAAATGCGGCGAAAGAGTTATCTCTCACTACATTTCATGGAATGAGATCGAAATGGATCACCCGGATTTCCACAGACCTGAGCATTTCGGAAAAATAATTTTTGAATAAGGAGAAAAAAATGAGCATAACCAAAAGGAGCTTCGGCATGGTTGAGGGCATTAATGTTGACCTCTACACACTCACAAACAAAAACGGTATGTCCGTAAGCATAACGACATACGGCGGCGCAATGGTGAACATCTTTACTGAGGACAGAAACGGCAATTTTGAGGACGTAATACTCGGTTTTGACGATATTGACGGATATGTCGGTCATGACACATATCAAGGTGCATTGATAGGTCGCTACTGCAACAGAATATGCCACGGCAAATTCACCCTCAACGGAATTGACTATCAGCTTAACACAAACGGTGACAAGGGTGTAAATCACCTTCACGGCGGATATAAGGGATACGATAAGAGAATATGGAACGTTCTTTACACATCCGATTACACGGAGCCCTCCATATCGCTCACTCTCACGGATGAGGATGGCACCGAAAACTACCCCGGCACGGTTGAGGTAAATGTAATTTATACTCTGACGAGTGACAACTCAATAAAAATAGAGTATTTTGCAACAACGGACAAGCCCACACCCGTAAACCTTACAAATCACTCATATTTTAACCTTAACGGCTACAATTCGGGCGACATTCTCAACCATGTTGCACAGCTTTATACGGATAAATTCACTCCGTTTGACGAAACATTCTGCCCGACGGGATCAATAGCGTCCGTAAAGGGTACTGCTCTTGACTTTACTCAGCCCAAAACCATTGCTGCTGCGGTAAATGACACAAGCGATGAGCAGATAAGAATAAATCTCGGTGTTGATAACAACTTCTTCTACGGCAGAAAAGGCATTATGAAGCATTTTGCTACAGTTTACGCACCTGAGAGCGGCAGGATCGTTGATGTTTTCTCAGATCAGACAGCTATGCAGTTCTACTGCGGCAATTATCTTGAGGGCACACCCGGAAAGAACGGTTCCAAGCTCAATTATAGAAACGCTGTTTGCCTCGAAACACAGTATACACCAAATTCACCCAACAATGATTGGTTGCCCTCCTGCATACTCAATCCCGGTGAAACATATCATTTCACAACGATCTATAAATTCAGCCACGACTAATAGTATCGGCTTGTGTGGTTAATATCAGAGCTTCAGATCCGACAGTGGTGTATCTTTACCAAATGCAGACACGTTTTGGACCGATACACACAGTCGGGTCTTGTTTTGTAAAAAGTTCCGAAATACGGCTTTATACTCAGAGGTAATGTTTATGCATGACATTATACTGCTTTTGTACAAATGGATATGGTTTGCGGTGCTCATTGCTTCAATGGGCGGTTCAATATACCTTTTTTCAAAATTATTGTACATGTCTTACAAGGGAAAAGACAGCCAAATATCCTATGCGAGTAAATTTTACGATAAAAATGACGCTTGTTTTAAGCTCAAGCCAACGCAAAATGAATTAAAGGATATTTTGATGCTCGTAGGCATTTATATCATTTTCAGACTATTCACCTTTGCATTCAGCTTTTTTATTATGGAAATGTTTGAAACGGGATATTCCTTTGAATTCTCGTTGGATCACATTTTATATCAGTTCACCAAATGGGACGCCCACCACTACATAAATATCGCCGACCATTGGTACGTGAGTGAGGATGCTTACAACCTCTCTCCCGAGCTGTTTGCGGAAAAAGAATACGTATTTATCGCATTTTATCCGTTGTATCCGATAATCGTAAGGTTATTCTCTTTTATTTGCCCGAATATTACGCTTTCAGCACACATTGTATCGAATATATTCATTATGCTGTCAATAGCGGCAATGTATAAGCTGGTAAAGATCGATTACTCACGTAAAACTGCGATCACGGTGTCGTTAATGCTTGTTTTTTCACCGTACGGATTTTTCTTCTCATTGGCATTTACGGAATCTCTGTTCTTATTCCTGACATTGATGTTCTTTATAATGCTGAGAAAGGAAAAATATGTGTATGCCGGGATATTCGGACTTTTGTCCGCTCTCACAAAGAATTTCGGATTGCTTTTGATAATACCCTACGGCGTCCGTATCATTGAGCTTGCGTGCAAAAAGCATTACAGCCTTTTACAAATTTTGAAAAAGCTGCTGCCCGGTGCCATGATACTTGCAGGATTCGGCATTTATCTTTGTATTAATAAAGCTGTCTCTGGTGAATGGTTCAAGTTCATGACGTACCAAAACGAGCATTGGAATCAACGCATAAGTTGCCCGTGGGAAAACGTTGTCAACCATATGATGTGGTTTTTGGGAGAAAGCGACGTCATGGCAAATAAGTGGTTCATCTGGTTTGGAGATATATCCTCCGTATGCTTTGCAATGGGCGTTTGCTGGGCAGGAAGAAAAAAGATCCCGTTCATGTACAGTATATACTCATTGGCGTATATTTTTCTGACGCTCACCGTAAGCTGGCTTTTGAGCGGACCAAGGTATCTGCTTGTAAACTTCCCCACATACATAGTTCTCGGCAGGCTGTGTGAGAATAAAAAATGGCTGACCGTACTTATAATTGTTGCCGAAATAATCATCGGTACCGTATGCACGGTCGGATACATGACAAACTCAAACATAATGTAATATCAGGTGTAAGATCGCATAATTGAAAATAAAAGGTCAATTTATGCAATTTTACACTTGATTTTTTTGTCGATATATATTAAAATAGTACCATATAATTTTCTGAAAAGGAGTCCCCTTTAACATGAGCAACATAATAAACGTTTGGGATGTAATGAATACCCCTGAGCTGTTATACAGCAACATGGCTCTCACACCCGACGAAAACAATATCACCTGCAAGTTCTTCCCGTATCCTACTCATACGGGTGAAATGTACATAGGCGTTGACCTCATTCATTCCGATATATGCTTTGACGAACAAAAATACGTTAAATTCTGCTATAAGCAGTCCAAAATCGTATATCCGAAGCTCGTGCTTGAGTCACCTGCATATTATGCAAGGCTCTCACCCGTATCACTTTTTGATGAGAATGACTTTATCTGTGCGGTATTTGACATAGAGCAAACTCTTTCGGCACTGCAAAAGGCAAATATCACAAGCGAGAGCCCATATAAGTTCTCAGGTGATTATTCTTCATCAATAATAAATGTTGAGAATTTCAATTCAAGATATTTGCGTATGGCAATATACCCCTTTAATGAATTTTCGGAGCCTGAGGCTGATCTTAAGTATATCGGTTTTTTTGAAAACTTGGAATCTGCAACAGCTTACACCGCAAGAGATAACAGCAATGATTTTTGCGGCAGCTTTATGTACAAGAATTACTCATATGAGCCTCTTACCGATGATATTCACGAAAAATATACGGATGAAATGAACAAGAGGATACTTGACATAAAATATAACACAATCGATATTTCTCCGGATACGATAAAGGGCACATGCTATTATAT
>CAYOGO010000145.1:0-4061 GCA_964403405.1 uncultured Lachnospiraceae bacterium
CTCCGACATACCGCAAAGCTCAAAGTGATGGTGTATTGGCGACATCTTGAATACTCTTTTTTTGAAGAGCTTAAAGCTTGTGACCTGTATTATAACGGAAAGGCTCTCCAAAAGGTATACTCCACCTGCAATTATAAGCAGAAGTGGCATTTTAAGCAGAATGCACAGTGCGGCAAACATACCGCCTATTCCCATTGAGCCGCAATCACCCATAAATACCTTTGCGGGGTTTGAATTGAATATCAGAAATCCAGCCAATGCACCGACGGTAATTCCACATATAACGAACATGTTGTTGACATTTGTACTTGCATAGGGCAGAGCCTCAAACAGACCCGACACGGACAAAAGAAACATTATTGCCGCAATACCGCTGAATGATACCATTGACACGCTTGAAAGCAAGCCGTCAAGACCGTCATTGAGGTTTGTACTGTTGACGCACGCAATGATGGCGATCACAATGAGAGGTATATACCATATGCCAATATCAAATGATAACTTTGTAAATGGTATGTATATTTCACTGCCCACAAACGGACTGCGGTATGCGTAAATGGCAAAAATTGTTGCAAAGCCGAGCTGTCCGATTATTTTC
Source organism: uncultured Lachnospiraceae bacterium (assembly GCA_964403405.1). Lineage (GTDB taxonomy): Bacteria > Bacillota > Clostridia > HGM11327 > HGM11327 > SIG351. The sequence continues at coordinate 599 of CAYOGO010000145.1, forward strand.
TGATAAGCCTTAAGACCCAGACTTCGGTGCTTTGCAACCTTTATATAATCATCTATAAAGCCTATTACGGCAAAGCCGAGCATTGTGACAACGCTTACTATCGTAAAGTCAAAGCTTCCGCGGCTGAACACAAAAGCAAGCACAGCTATCGGTATGATGAAAATAATACCGCCCATTGTAGGTGTTCCCGCCTTTTTCAAATGTGCAGTCGGTCCCTCACTTCGTATCTGCTGTCCGAATTTAAGCCTTGCGAGCATCGGGATAAATATTTTTGCACAAATGACAGAAAGAACAAATGCACAAATTGCGGCTATTGCAAAACGTGTCATAAAAAGATCCATTATCCGTATATTACGGAATTCCTTCCCATATTATGTTAAATTATAATACAAAACGCTTGTTGATGAGATAATCAACTATTTCTTCCATTTTCATGCCCCTTGAGCCCTTTACGAGCACGGTATCGTCGGGCAAAAACTCAAAGGTCTCAAGGTATTCTATGACCTGCTCGTTTGTACCGACGGTCTGAATATTTTTGTACGAGGTAAGCTCAGCGGCACCCCCGGCGGTGTAGATTGCCATTTTGCCCCTTGTTATTACGATGTCGGCGTACTGAGCGGCAAGTCTGCCTATCTCCGTATGAGCCTGCTTTGCGGCTGATCCGAGCTCAAGCATGTCACCTAAAATGACTATTTTGCGTCCAGTGGCAATCTTGCTCATCGATCTCAAGGCTTCCTTAACGGCCTGAGGGTTTGAATTGTAAACATCGCTTATGACATTTATTCCGTTTGCACACTTTGTCACATGGAGACGCATGTTATCCGCAACAAAATTCCAGAGGGAGGAGGAGATCCTTGTCGGAGCGATACCTGCACAAAGACCGGCTGCAGCTGCAGAGAGAGCGTTGTAAACATTGTGTATACCCAATGAACGCATTGACGTGTGAACACGGATGTTTTTTACTATCTTGCTGAATTGCTCCTTGTTTTTTATGCATATGTCAAAATCGGTAACAATACCGGTAGGCAGATTGAATGTTTCTATATTGACTGCAGTAATATCAGCATCTGTATTTGTTATACCGTATGTTATCTTGTTTACACCGGGGATATCCTCATCGATGTACCGTGACAAGTATTCATCATCTGCATTTATTACTATTGTTCCTCCCTGCTTTACCGCACGGAAAAGATCCGTTTTTTCTTTAAATATGTTTTCACGTGACTCAAAAAATTCCATATGGCATGTGCCTATGTTTGTTATCACTGCAATGTCGGGCTGTACAACTCTGCACATGGTTGCAATCTCGCCCTTGTGCCCCGTGCCCATTTCAAGCACTGCAAATTTATCCTGATGTGTTGCTCTGCACACTGTCAACGGGAGACCGATGGTGCTGTTGTAATTGCCGATCGTTTTTAATGTTGTTCCCTTGGATGAGAAGACTTCATACAACATATCCTTTGTGCTGGTCTTGCCACAGCTGCCTGTTACAGCTACCGTAAACGGGGATACTCTGCTGTAATATTCCCTTGCGATGAGTATCAGTGCTTCCTCAGTGGAGGGTACCATTATTGTCGGTATCGGTGAGTTCTTGACATCCTTGCTCGTAATGGCACAAACCGCACCCTTTTTTGCACAGTCGTTTATAAAATCATGACCGTCCACTCTTGCACCTACAATGCACACGAAAATATCGCCGGGCTTTATTCTGCGTGAGTCGGTCTCTATTCCGTAAACGGGAAAATCATCGTTAAAATCTGTTTTGCCTCCGGTATATCTGACTATATCGGAAAAATTGGTTGATTCCATTGTTTTGTCCTTATTTGTTACTTTTTTGTTGCTGTATACGCAATACGGTATCTTTGTCACTGAATGGGTAACGTATATTTCCGAATTGCTGATATTTTTCGTGTCCCTTGCCCATTATCATGACGGTATCACCGCTTTTTGCTGACTCAAGGGCATGCTGCAATGCTTTTTCTCTGTCTATTATTATGTTGTATGAGCAATGCTTGTATTCTATTGAGGATGCGACCTCATTTGCGATTGCAATTTCGTTCTCGCTTCGCGGATTGTCCGTCGTTATAATGGCATAATCGGACAGCTCACAGGCTATCCTGCCCATTATGCTCCTTTTTTGAGCATCCCTGTCTCCGCCGCATCCGAAAACTGAAATCAGCCTTCCTTTTGTAAAGTTTGAGGCTGTCTCAAGAGCATTTTTTATTCCGTCTGGGGTATGGGCATAATCCAATATCACACAAATGCCGTCCTGCTTGCTTATGCACTCAAAGCGTCCCGTAACGGGGGGTAATGTGCTCAGTGCACTGCATATGTTGTCAAATGCAACGCCGTATATGTGACATGTACCAATGGCGGCAAGCATATTCATTACGTTAAAGACACCGTGCGTTGGTGCTTTAACATTGTACTCATTATCGTATGCAAACAGAGTAAATTCCGTGCCGTCGGGAGAACAACACACATTATCCGCAAAAAGATCGGCATTTTTGTCAAGCATGGAATATGACACAGCTTTGCATGGGACAGTGTCGAAAAGCTTTTTGCCAAAGTCGTCGTCGATATTTATTACGGCATGCTCACACTGATAAAACAGCTTTTCCTTTGCTTTACCGTAAGAGTCCATCGTGCGGTGAAAATCAAGGTGATCCTCTGTCAGATTTGTAAATATACCTGCCTTCATTTTGATCCCGTGGACTCGCTCAAGCTCCAATGCGTGGGAGGATACCTCCATTGCCGTAACCTCGACACCGTGACGGGAAAAATCAGTCAATATTTCACACAATGTCACTATATCCGGTGTGGTCCTGCTTGTATTTGCGGTGACGCCGTTGCAGGCTCTACCGAGGGTACCTATCACGCCGCATTTTATATTGCATGTGTTTAGTATATGCGATATGAAAAGGCTCACGGAGGTTTTGCCGTTTGTGCCTGTTATACCGAATATATCAAGAGGTATCCCATCATTGAAATAGAGCTTCAACGCAATATCCGCAAGGGATCTTCTTACATTTTTTACATGTATTACGTAAATACCGCTGCTTTCGGAATAGACAATATCATTGTTATTTTCGGTGAGAATTGCTGCCGCACCGTGGTCAACGGCTTCGCTTATATATTTTGAGCCGTTGTCGTTATATCCGTTTATTGCCGCAAAAATGTAGCCTCTGAACACCTTTCTCGAATCACATGAAATACCCTTTATGTCAATATCAAGTATATTATCGGGGTACAGCCTGTAATCGGTGCTGCTGAATACGGATCTTATAATTTCGGAAAAAAGCATAATTATCTCCTGCTCGTGCTTGAAGATATCCAATGTTTTTTTCTTTTGTTAATTATCAGTTATCATACTGAGATCGTCGGTAGTACGCCGTCACGACTGTTCCTTCATCCACATATGTTCCGGGAACGATGCTTTGCTCAAGGAATATACCGTCCGTGC
>CAYOGO010000146.1:0-4027 GCA_964403405.1 uncultured Lachnospiraceae bacterium
GCTTCGGACTGACCCTCTGCCTCACGGATCTTTGCTTCCTTTTGAGCCTCGGCACGGAGGATCGCGGACTGCTTTTCAGCCTCTGCCTCACGGATCTTTGCTTCCTTTTGACCCTCTGCAACGAGAATTGCGGATTGTTTTTCACCCTCTGCGCGAAGTATTGCTTCACGACGCTCACGCTCAGCCTTCATCTGCTTTTCCATCGCATCCTGTATTGCAGCGGGAGGAATGATATTCTTAAGCTCAACTCTGTTGACCTTAATACCCCAAGCGTCGGTAGCTTCATCGATTATGGCTCTCATTTTTGTATTTATTGTATCACGTGATGTGAGTGTCTGGTCAAGTTCAAGATCACCGATTATGTTACGGAGAGTTGTAGCCGTAAAGTTTTCAATAGCCGCCATAGGGTTTTGTATACCGTATGTAAAAAGCTTTGAATCGGTTACCTGGAAGAAGACAACCGTGTCTATCTGCATTGTAACATTGTCCTTTGTGATAACGGGCTGAGGAAGAAAATCAACAACCTGCTCTTTAAGAATGACCTTGCGTGCAACCTTTTCGATAAAGGGCATCTTGATGTGAAAGCCTGCCTGCATTACTGTTTTGTAACGTCCGAGACGCTCAATAACAAATTCGTTTGCCTGTGGCACAATTATAATATTGCTTATAAGTATGATTATAACCACGACAATAAGTGCGATAATAAGATAAGTCATATAAAACTCCTTTTTGAATGATGTATTTAAGCCTTGCTTGCACGGCAAACAATAAGCTTATTACCTTGTATTTCTTTAATTTCCACAAGCTCACCGCATTCTATAATGCTACCATCCATGCTTCTTGCGGTCCAATAAACTCCGTTTAATTTTACGTAACCGCATTGTGAAAGATTATCGATCTTTTCTGTCACAAATGTTTGCTTACCGATGAGAGAGTCCTTGTTTGTGGACGTTTTCTGCTTGATCAATCTGTTGAACAGGGGCCTTGCCGTGAGCAACAATACTATCGATACAACAAAGAAAACAGCGACCTGCCAGCCAAACGGAACACCGAGTGCAGCTAAAACTGTGCTTACGACAGCACCTGCGGCAAACCATATTGTAAGCAATGTAACTGTTCCGGCTTCGATAACCAAAAAAGCGATTATGAGGATTATCCAAAGCGAGACATCTTTGTTTATTTCGTCGTACCATTGTGATACATTAAAAAGACTCAATGAATTCAAAAAAATCACTCCTTTGCCTTGCTTGCTTTTGATGTCGCTATCAAACACGGATATATTGCACATAAAATATACAACAGCACCGCGGCAACCAATAATCTTAATATGTCAAAGCAATATACCGCAAAAAAAAGTATTCCGCTCGGAAAAACAAAGATCAGCCCACTGAAAAGTACGGGATATATAAAGCTTCCGATCGAAATGAACATTATCTGCTTGAAGTCAAGGTTACATCTGAACGGGGAATTGAGAAACCTTATTATCAGCGACACCAAAAGAATTGCGATCGCAATAACGACCAACAAAAGTATTGCTACAAAAATAAGAACGCTGAACACGGTGTTGAATAGAACATTCTTGTTTGAAAGCAAGAAAGCGTCAACGTCCGATTTTGTAAAATCAATATCTCCGAATTGTGAATACAGTTCCGCTATCGATGCTGAATACTCAAAGCTGTCAAGCCTCAGATATATACCATTACCTGCAACAAAAACAGAGATAAGAGGAACTCTTTCCTCGTTTTCCGGAGCGTTTTGATAGTCAGCATCCGTGTCGACCGTTAAAAGGAGGTCTATTTTCTTGATATGACAGCTTTTTTCGTTACCGTCAAATGTAAACTTTTCTTCCGTGAGATAAAAATCACTTGCGGAGGATATAAAATCAGCGGCATCCTCATATATGCTGTCGGTAAAGCTTTTTACTGAGCAGGTCATACATACAAATGCGATCAAATAAGAACATAAGAGCAAGAGCAGGACGATCCTTACATTCTTGCTCTTATGCGCAGAATACTTATGCGGAAGTAATGCCGACTTAATGTCAGTCAACTTCATATTTGTGATTATTTGCAGCAATCACAGCCATGGTCATGATCGCAACCGCAATCGCAGTCATCATCATCACAGTCGCACTCATCATCGCCGCAGCAGCAATCACCATGCTCACAGTCACAGCAATCACCCTCACAGCCGCCTATGTCGCCGTACTCAAAGAGCTCAATGCTTTCACCGTTCGGTCCTCTGAAGAATATGCACTTTGAGCCGTTGAACATATGGGGAAGATCTACATAATTTTCCGTTTCAAATACAACGCCCTCTTCCTTGAGTATGGAGATCATTTCTTCAATGCCTGTAACCTGTATAGCGAGGTGGTGGAAGCAACCATCGCCCTTGCCGTCAAGCTGACCGTTGGGTTTCTGAATTACCTCAAGAATGATGTCAACGCAAAGCAAGAACACAATTCTGAGTGTGCCGTCTACTTCTTCATGCGAAATATCCTCGATCTTCTGGAATCCGAGAACATTTGTGTAAAAATCTACTGTCTTTTCGATGTCTGTCGTGTGGAGGGAGATGTGTCCCAAGCCCTCTATTGTCGGTCCGTTATGCTCATGACCGCAATTACAATTACCCATATTAAAAACTCCTTTGGTGTGTATAATATTCATTCGGAAAATGATCCGATATTGACTTTTTTGATGCTTACTACTATTATTATAACAAAAATATTGTTTTTTTACAACTCTTTTTTACTTAATGTTAAGATAAAGTCTGACAGGTGAGAGGATAGCCTTATCCGTCTGTGCGACATCGGGCATCTGGCAGTATGTGTTGTCACCGTATGTATATAAATGTCTGTTTTTATCTATAAAGAACCTTGTTGAGCCGCTGCCGTAAAATACGGATACGCTTGAGCCGATTGAAACGAGTGACGGTACATTTACTATATCATCTTTGACCTTTGTATTGAGGTCATCATTTGCTCCGCAAGCGTAAACATTTCCATCCTCGGTCACAAAATGAACGGTCGCGCTTTCATTGTTTGCTGTTATCTGCACAACTATCTCATCCAGAGGCAGCTGTGTGAGTGATACGGCGTGGGAGAGGGAGCTGTTAAGTCCGAGCACACCGTTGGAATTTTCACCGCAAACGTATATCGTGCCGTCATTTGCCAAAGCAAAGAGGTTACTGCCTGCCGTTGCAACCGATCTTATCGATTTTACGGTATCAAGCTTATTTATGCTTGATAAATTTGAAATATATCCGAGCTCATACGACATATTTGCGGAACATCCGTACAGATCGCCGCTGCTCGTAAGCATGTATGTGGCGGTGGTGCCTGCTTTTACGCTGTTGAATACAACGTCGCTTTCTATCATTTTGAATTCGGGATAAAAATTGCCTATGCCCGTGCTCAGATCATAACCGAGCTGACCATTGTTTCTGCCGAGAGTGTATACATTGCCTTTCTTTGTGAGAACGGCAACATGCTCAGTGCCTATTGATATGTCCGATATAATGCTGTCAAATGAAAATTTCTTGTACGTAAAACCCTCAGTTGTTTCAAGTATGGTATCATCGCCCCATGCGGAAAGATCACCCCATATATAAACATTGTTTGTGTCGCTCACCGCAACGGCGTTTTTTGTGTTAGCATCTATGAGCTTTATTCTTTCGGGGAGCTTGGCTCTCACTGCATACGATGTTACCTCGTCACTTACAGTGCCTTGTCCGAGCAGACCGTTTTTGTTGCTTCCTGTTACGATAACCGAGCCCGTAACGTCATTCATGAGAAAAAACACATTTGTGTTTGTATTTACAAGCTCTTTAATGGATGATTTCTTCAAAAGGGATATAGGTGCAACATTACCTGTCAATTCGCCTGTTTCGGGATCCGTGTATTGGGACTGAAATGAACATCCGCCGAGAAACGATGATATCAGAAGAATCGATACAAGCGTTATTATTATATTTTTTATTTTATTTGACATTTTCATCTGTTTTTCTCCAATTTACTTCATATGTATAT
>CAYOGO010000147.1:0-4013 GCA_964403405.1 uncultured Lachnospiraceae bacterium
GGATATTATACCCCTGTTATGGCAAACGGTGCATGTATTTTTGTTACTGTGGACTAATAAAACACGATAATATAAAAGCCTTGATGTAAAACATCAAGGCTTTTATTATGATAAAAAATTCAATTTACACTTTGGTTCAATCTTCGAGTGTTTCCGCTGTCTGCAAATAAACATTATAAAGTTCATCAAGCAGATCATCATCCTCAATGCTGAGGAAAAGGTCATTGCCATCTTCATCCTGAGTAACCTCAAGAATTATAAGCTCACCCTCTTCAACATCCTCATCATCGTATTCCTCAAGATCTTCTTCCTCTGCTCCGTCAAGCTCTGCAAGCTCGTCAACATCGTCAGAATCATCATCGTAAAACTCTTCATCGGCAGGCGTGAGAACTATATATTGCTTATCCTTATAATCAAGAGTCATAATATGCTCAAAATTAAGCTCTTCGCCATCTTCGTCTATCAACTGGATCAAATTATCTTCAAATTCCATATTTACCTCCCCGTGGATAACCACGATTTTAATTACAAAGTCTTATTTCCGTTAAAATCCAAAAAGCCCTGCAGGATAAGCACAGCAGCTATCCTGTCAACATTCTTCTTTCGTTTGTCACGACGCATACCTGCGTTTATCATCATTTTTGTTGCTTCGACCGTTGTCAGCCTTTCGTCCCAAAAATGAACAGGCAGATCTGTTTTTTCCTTCAGTGCTTCGGCAAAAGCCATAACAACCTCTGCACGTGGTCCAATGGTGCCGTTCATATTCTTCGGCAGGCCGATAACTACTGCTTCTCCGCCCAATTCAATTATTTTATCTGCAGTTTTTTGTACAGCTCCGTCAAGATCGTCGTCATCACGAACGATATTGCCTATCGCATTTGCAATAAGACCCATAGAATCACTCGCCGCAACTCCGATCCTTCTGTCACCTACATCCAATCCAACATAACGCATAATGCAAAGCCTTTCGGTTAATTATTTTATCTTTTTGCCACGGATACTGTGATCTATGTAAAAGCTTACGAGCTCCTCAAGCAATTCATATCTCTCAAGCTTGCCGATCACAGATCTTGCGTTCTTATTACTTGTGATATAAGTCGGATCTTCGCTGAGAAAATAACCAACAAGCTGATCTACGGGGTCATAGCCCTTCTCATCCATGGCCTTGCATACGTATTCAAGCACCTCATGCGGTGTGCCCACATTCTCCTGTTGCTTTCTCGCTTTTGTAGTATTAGTATTAAATAAGCTTTTATCCATATCTTTACTCCTCCCCGAAACTTATACCATGCAGTACAAGCTTACTTAAGAACCTCTTTTACGGCAGATCTTGCAGCTTCAATGGCTTCGTTCTTCTTTGCGACATCCTGGCAACTTGCCTGTGCCATATTGGGACGTCCACCACCGTTACCGTTTGCCGCTTTTGCAGCCGCCTTGATCACATCGCCGCACTTTATGCCGCACTTTACAGCATCATCCGTTGCAGCAGCAACCAAAAGCAATTTACCTTCAAATTCGGAAGCAAGAACAACAACACAGCTCTTTGCTTTATCCCTTATAACATCACAGTTTTGTCTGAGTACATTCATGTCCGCATTATCAAATATGCCTGTAACAACTGCTATTCCGTTTATTTTTTCAGCATTAGCCAAAAGGTCATCGGCAGATGTCTTTTGACTCGATGTCATTGCCTGCTCAAGACGTTTTTTTGTATCCTTAAGCTCACCCTGAAGTGATGTTATTCTCTTTATTATATTATCCTCGTTTGACTTGAGGGCTGATGCAGTCTGTGCGATCAATTCATCTCTTCCCATGAGGTATTCATATGAATTGAATCCAGTAACAGCCTCTATTCTCCTTACACCTGCCGCAACGCCGCTCTCGCTGAGTATCTTGAACAGACCTATACAGCCCGTTGCATTTACGTGAGTACCTCCGCAAAGCTCCATCGAAAAATCTCCTGTCCTTACAACTCTTACGTTGTCACCATACTTTTCTCCGAAAAGCGCCATTGCACCAAGCTTTTTAGCATCGTCGATGCACATTACATCGGTCGTAACGGAAAGATTTTGAAGTATCTTTTCGTTTACAAGTCTTTCGACCTTGAGGATCTCCTCAGTTGACATTACCGCAAAGTGTGAGAAATCAAATCTTAAATATTTATCACATACATATGAACCGGACTGCTCAACATGCTTACCGAGCACCTCTCTCAAAGCTGCCTGCAAAAGATGTGTTGCAGTGTGGTTTCTTGCAGTTGAAAGACGACGCTCTACGTTTATCTGAGCCGTTACCTTATCACCTGCTTTAACAGTGCCCTGCTTTACTGTGCCTCTGTGAACAAACTTACCTGCATACTTTGCTGTTTCTTCAACCTCAAACACCATGCCGTCACTTGTGAGAGTACCAATATCACCTGTTTGACCGCCGCTTTCGCCGTAAAACGGAGTAACATCAAGCACTACTGCCGCCTTTTCGCCTTCCTTTGCAAAGCCATCCTCATTGAGCACAGCAATTACCGTAGAATCGTTTTCGCAATATTCCTCGTAGCCCTTAAATACAGTTGGCTCCGATATATTGTTGAGATAAGTGAGTGCGGAATCGTCATAACCCATGTAGTCAGTCTCGGCTCTTGCAGCTCTTGCCCTCTCCTTTTGCTCTGTCATAAGAGCATCAAAGCCGTCAATATCTATCTTGATACCTGCTTCATCCGTTATTTCCTGAGTAAGATCTATCGGGAAGCCGTACGTATCGTAAAGCCTAAATGCGTCTGCACCCGTGAGGATATTATCTGTCTTCTTTGCTTCCTCTATGTATTCCTTGAGTATCTCAAGGCCCTGATCTATCGTGTTATAGAATCTGTTTTCCTCCGTGCCTATGATCCTGAGGATATAGTCCTCCTTCTCCTTAAGCTCGGGATAAGAAACACAATTCTCTTCAATAACAACCTTGACCACATCCGTGAGGAACTGACCCTCTATGCCGAGCAGCTTACCATGGCGTGCGGCACGGCGGAGCAATCTCTTGAGAACATAGCCCCTGCCCTCGTTTGCAGCCGTAATACCGTCAGATACCATAAATGTCGTGCTTCTTGCGTGATCGGTGATGATACGGATCGAAACATCGTCCTTTTCGTTTTCGCCGTATTTTTTACCCGATATTTCGCATACCTTTTCAAGAACCTTTCTGATTGTGTCGACCTCAAAAATATTGTCGACCTCCTGCATTATAACAGCCAATCTTTCAAGTCCCATGCCTGTATCGATGTTTTTCTGCTCAAGCTCTGTGTAATTGCCGTCCTCATCTCTGTAAAACTGCGTAAATACAAGATTCCAGAATTCAACAAATCTGTCACAGTCACATCCAGGCTTACAGTCGGGCTTTCCGCAGCCCTTTTCAACACCTCTGTCATAAAGCAGTTCAGAGCAAGGACCGCAAGGACCTACACCGATCTCCCAGAAATTATCATCCTTTCCGAAACGATATATCTGCTCCGCAGGAACACCTATTTCCTTGTTCCATATTTCAAATGCCTCATCATCATCCGTATATACGGTAGGATACAATCTGTCCGGAGAAAGTCCCATTACTTCAGTTGCAAATTCCCAAGCCCATGCAATAGCCTCGTGCTTGAAATAATCGCCGAATGAGAAATTACCGAGCATTTCAAAAAATGTACCGTGACGTGCAGTCTTGCCGACTCTCTCTATATCCGGTGTACGGATACACTTTTGGCAAGTTGTAATCCTTGAACGCGGCGGCTTCTCCTGACCCGTAAAGTACGGTTTAAGCGGCGCCATACCCGCACTTATCAAAAGCAAGCTTTTGTCGTTTTGAGGAACGAGTGAAAAGCTCGGAAGTCTCAAATGTCCCTTACTTTGGAAGAATGACAAATATTTTTCTTTTATTTCTTGCAATCCCATGTAGCCCATGCTGATTTTCCCTTTGTAACCTTTCAATATCATATACAAAAATAGTTATACATTTAGTATATTATACTCCATATATCGGAC
>CAYOGO010000148.1:0-4007 GCA_964403405.1 uncultured Lachnospiraceae bacterium
TCCGATCCGCCCGAGCGAGATGGGAGTGCTCAATATCATCAGCCGACATGACGGGGATTTTACGCCATTGATGCTTGCAGAAATGATCGGTGTTTCAAAGCCGATGATCACGGCGCATATTCATGCCCTCATCAAAAAGGGCTATATCCGCAAGGAAACATCAGGTGCTGATAAGAGGAGCTTTTTTGTCCGCCCGACTGAAAAGGGAAAAGCTCTTGCTGACAAATTTGAAGCAAAACAGACCGAATACTTAAAAACGATAGAAGCAAAGCTCGGAAAAGAAAATTTTGATGATCTTATCCGTTTGATCGGCGAAGTACAAGCAATACTTGAGAAAATAAAAGAGGTATAGGAAAAATTAAGCTTATGAATCAAAATACAGATACCAAATATATCAAAATGACTGAAACTCCGGTAGCCAAGCTGATCATATCGCTTGGCATACCGACGACTGTCAGTATGCTTATCACCAATATATATAATATGGCTGACTCGTATTTCGTCAGCCAAGTTTCACTCAGTGCAGGCGGTGCTACGGGTGTCGTATTCGGTATTATGTCTATTCTGCAAGCCTTCGGATTTATGTTTGGGCACGGTGCGGGCAGTAATATCAGCCGAATGCTTGGCAGCAGACATATTGAAAAAGCAAACAAATACGCTTCAACAGGTTTTTTCTGGGCATTGCTTGTCGGACTTTTCATTATGATAGGCGGACTGATCTTCCTTGAGCCCTTGATGCGACTGCTCGGAAGTACCGAAACAATACTGCCGTATGCGATGGATTACGGAAGATGGATCTTGATCGCGGCTCCTGCTATGACGGCAAGCTGTGTGCTGAATAATATCCTTCGATATGAGGGAAGGGCTACACTGGCGATGATTGGTCTGACCACAGGCGGTATTCTCAATATGGTTCTTGACCCATTGTTTATTTTCGTTCTGAATATGGGTATCAGCGGTGCAGGTCTTGCTACAGCTCTTTCGCAGTATGTATCGTTTGGCATTCTCCTTTCTATGTTTCTGCTGAAAAAAACGCAGTCAAGACTGTCCTACCGTTTGGCAGCAAAAGAATTCAGGATCGCGGGCGATATAATTCTCACTGGGCTTCCCAGCTTTGCAAGGCAGGGGCTCAACAGCGTTTCAACAATGGTACTCAATGCGCAGGCAAAAGCCTTCGGAGATGCAGCCATTGCCGCTATGGGATACGTTGGCAGAACATCAAGCTTGATTTTCAGTGTAGGTCTCGGCATCGGACAGGGCTTTCAGCCCGTATCTGGCTTTAACTACGGAGCAAAGAAGTATTCTAGAGTCAAAAAGGGAACCTTGTTTACTCTTGGTTTCGGTGTAGCGTTTATTGGCGTTATATCCGCAGGTTGCTTTGTGCTTGCTCCTCAGATCATCTCGCTGTTCCGGAAGGAAGCAGAAGTTATTGCCATTGGCAGCGAAGCACTCAGAATTATGTGCGTATTTTTACTGTTCCTTCCCGTTTCCGTTGTCGGAACTATGCTGTTCCAAAGCATAGGAAAAAGCATTCCCGCGCTTATACTGTCTTGCTTGCAGAGCGGAGCGGTATTTATACCCTTGTGCTTGATCCTGTCGCACTTTTTCGGAGTTGAGGGAATTGAGATTGCACAACCATTGTCATATTTTGTAGCGGCAGTGGCGTCACTTCCATGTACGCTTGTGTTTTTGAAGCATTTACCCGAAGATGAATAAGGAGAGATATTTCAAACGGTACAATGTAAATGTAAAATTGAAGAGAAAACGTTAAATACTAATTATGAAAATCAAAAAGGAGTATGTCTATGAACTATCAACCTGCAACCGATCGTTATGATCGGATGCCATACCGCCGTTGCGGCAGGAGCGGCTTGAAGCTTCCTGCGATCTCGCTCGGTCTTTGGCATAATTTTGGAAATATCACACCATTTGAAACACAACAAAATATACTTCGTAAGGCATTTGACCTTGGCATTGTACATTTTGATCTTGCCAACAATTACGGTCCTCCGTACGGAGAGGCAGAGAGAAACTTCGGTATCCATATGGACAGAGATTGGCACGCGCATCGCGATGAAATTGTTGTTTCTACAAAAGCGGGTTACGATATGTGGCAAGGACCGTATGGAAATAACGGAAGCCGTAAATATCTGATTGCAAGTCTTGATCAGTCTTTGAAGCGAATGAATCTTGACTATGTGGATATTTTCTATCATCATCGTCCCGATCCCGATACGCCGATTGAGGAAACGATGGGTGCTCTCGATCAGATCGTGCGCAGCGGTAAAGCGTTATACGTCGGTATTTCCAATTATAACGCTGAACAGGCACGAGTAGCTATCCGCACACTACGAGAAATGGGAACGCCGATGCTGATCCATCAGCCGAACTATTCTATGTTAAACCGTTCCATCGAAAATGGACTCACAAATGTTCTGAAAGAAGAGGGTGTGGGATGTATCGCATTTGCCCCGTTGTGTAACGGTATTCTCACGAATCGATATTTGAACGGTATCCCATCCGATTCACGTGCTGCACACGATCCAAGATATTTGAAATCCTCCGATATTACAGAGGATAAAATGGCGATCGTTCGCAAACTGGCTGCTATTGCAGAGAAACGCGGACAAACTGTGGCACAGCTTGCCTTACTGTGGACATTACGTGATGAGGTTGTTACAAGCGCCTTGATCGGTGCAAGCAGACCGGAGCAGGTAGAAGAAAATGCCAGGTCGTTTTCTTCACCACCGTTAACGAGAGAAGAAATTGATGAGATTGAATGTATTTTACTTAAAAAAACAAAGTGAAAAGCTCTTGCCGGCGAATTTGAAGCATAAAAGACCGAATGCTTATAACGATAGAAGCAGAGCAGGAAAAAGAAAATTCTGATGAACTGAACAGCTTGATTGCTGAAGTACAAAAGATACTTAAAAAGATGAATGAGGTACGATATGAATAGACTTGAATTTTACCCAAGGCATCCGTCAAATGCCAAAACATGTATAATTGAAACAACAGCCATGCCAGCACTTTTGCAGGATACCCCCTTTGCCGCAAAGGCTCTCTTTGATGAGTTTTATGCAGATGAAGAAGGCTTTTATGCAAAATATGTTGACAAACGTTTTGAGGTCACGGGAATTGCCAAAAAGGTTGGTCCCGATATCCACAATAAGCCGTCCATCGAAATATCCGACAGCGTAAGCGGTCAGACCTTTGCGCTTGTGATCTTCCCGACGGACGACCATTACAGCAGGGTCAAGATAGGTGACAGGGTTGTTGTACGTGCCAATTATCTTGTTATGAGCAATACATACGGCGTTGTAATGAAATTCAGCGAGCTTGTCTCGGTAGAAAAATGAGCAGAATAACATTAAATTACCCGTTGTTTGATGGAGAAAAGATAATCGAAAACGCATCGGTCGTTGTTGAAAACGGCATTATTACTGCCGTGACAGAAACAGAAGCCGTTGACAGTCGTTATCTTTTGATTCCCGGACTTATAGATGCACACACGCATATGTCGACCGAATATCAGATATCGGAAATGCTGAAAAACGGTGTCGTTGCTACCTGTGATGTCAGTGCAACGAGCGAGCTTGTTACAAGCTCCAAAGAATTTACGATTATATCCTCTTTGGGCATGACCATGGGAACGCTGAACGGTAGTGGATACGTAAACAAATTGATAGAGAGCGGCGCAAGGTATATCAAAGTCCTACTTTTTGAACCGAATTTGATGCCAAAGGCGGTTCTCAAAAGTATTTGCGTTTCGGCACACGAGCATGAACTCAAGGTTGCCGTACACGCAACTAGCGTAAAGGCAGAGAAGATGGCAATAGAGTGCGGTGCGGATATTTTGCTTCACGTGCCGATGAAGGAGGAGCTGCCGGAGAGCCTTGCCACGGAGATCGCTGAGCGTGGTATTGTAATTGCGCCGACTCTTGTAATGATGGAAGCCTTTTCTCACAGCGGAAGGAATGGATATCTTCCCGAGCACTATAAGAATG
>CAYOGO010000149.1:0-3885 GCA_964403405.1 uncultured Lachnospiraceae bacterium
TGTGCTACCCATACCTTTTTTATGGGCGAATAACTGAATATTAATCTTCAACATATATTTGTTCTCCTTATCAATCTTCTTTAATTCGTACAAAATCCTGATACTGCTGTGCAATGCTCTTTATACACAAATGCATTGCAGACACAAGTGACTGCACACATTCCGACTGCTTTTCCGACAGATCCTGCGGTATATCGCACCTTATGTAAGCATCATCGATCACATATGTGTTTTTTACACCTGCGACCTCATCTATACCTATAAGCGCCATTTGCACTGCGGTGGATACCGCCGCACAAACTATATCCCTGCCGTACGGAGCCTTGCCCGCATGACCCTTTACCTCAAATCCTGAGTAAAGACCGTTATCTGCGGTTTTAAGCACTGCATTGATCATACTTAGCCAAGAACGATCTCTTTGATCTGAACCTTTGTATACGGCTGTCTGTGACCCTGTTTCTTTCTGAAATCCTTCTTGGATTTATACTTGAAAACAACTACCTTAGGTCCCTTGCCCTGCTCGATCACATCGGCAACTACCTTTGCTCCCTCGATGCACGGATTGCCGCAAACGATACCATCGTCCTTCTGTGCGAACAAAACCTCATCGAAAACCACTTCTTCACCAACATAAACGGGAAGCTTTTCAACATTAATTACATCACCTGCATTAACCTTGTACTGCTTGCCGCCTGTCTTAATTACTGCGTACATATTTATTCCTCCTCTTACCAATCTCGCCTATAACAAGGTGATACTCCTCAAAACGGAATACAGCTTACATTTACCCTGCCCAGAGCGGATACAACAGACGTATTATACCGTATAAATGCGTTTTTGTCAATGATTTTTCATTGCAAAATCTATAATTTACAAATTGTTTACAATTATTTATCAAAATATTTGTACAATGAGTAGCTTTCATCATCAAATGTGAAGCATATTTCTCCGCTTACAGACGTTTGCAACACCAAAGAGTATTCATTATACAATTCCAAGGTATCCGCATTCGGCAAATTATAATGGTTACCCTCTTTTGTGCATATAACGCTGAATTTCGGAAGCTTGTGCATGAGAACATCGGAATATGCCGTTTTTGATCCGTGATGTGCCACCTTGTATATAAATATGTCGTCGGGATGATCCGTATTATCAAGTATCTCAGCCGAAGCATCCCCCGAAAATATAAGATGTCGTGATGAGCAGACAACATCCATCACAAGTGATTGGTCATTTACATCCTCGTCATCAAAATATGTACTCAGCCTTTGCAGGCTTGTGGTCTTATCAACAACTATATTTCTGTTATAATACATATTGATGAGCGATATGCCGTATTCTTCTGTCATAAGCTCAATGGTCTTTGCCGCAATGCTCTCATCCGGTGCAAAAAATACAATATTCTCCACCGTGATCATGCCGAGTATATCCTCAACCTCGCCCATGTGGTCATCATGCATGTGCGATATTACAAGATAGTCTATTTTATTATTACCATGCTTCAGCAGATACGGGACTATTGTATATTCAGCCGCACCGTCGCCTCCGTATGACGTGCCTGCATCTATCATGACTGTCTTATTTGTCGGTGTCACTATCAGCGAGCATTCCGCCTGACCCACATCAATAAAGCTGATCCTATAATCGGAGCTTATCCCCGTATACGGAAAAGCAATGCCTGCCGCTATCAGTACACAGCACACCACCGCTGCAATTTTGCGGTTGATCCACAACGGCTTTTCAATGGACAGCACCGAAATCAGCGCTGCACCTGCAACAAGCATCAGCGCACCCGGAGATGCCACGGTAATGCTTGAATACTTCCACTCAAGCGTAATATCAAGCAATGAATCCGATATAAATACCAGCCCGTTTACAACATATGACAATATTTTTGCCGCTATTCCTATATCAAGCATCACTGCAACGAGCAAAGAAAAGGCAAATCCGACTATATACGCAAACAACGGTATCATCACAAGATTTATAAGCACGGAGACCAATGACAAGCTGTTGAAATGATACGCTATCGGAAGTATTACCCCTATGCTCGCACAGACTGCAGTCGAAAACGTCTTAACGGCATTTTCGGGTATTAGCTTCAGCTTTCCCATGATATATCTGCTCAGACGACCCTGTAATATACCTATTGAGACCACTGCAGAAAACGAAAGCTGAAAGCTTGCGGTAAACATCATCAACGGATCGATCATGAGCATTATCAGTGCCGTTACGCATGCGGTATTGAGTATATTGTTTCTTTGCCTCATGTAATAGCCTATTGAAAACAGTGTAAAGAACAGCCCGGCTCTTACGGCTGAAATATTGCAGCCCGAGATCACTATGTAAAGCCATACGAACAAAATATTGATCAATGTATACGCCTTGCCGTACCTTTTCAGTCTTTTGGTAATCAATCCGGCAAAAGCAACTGCAAATCCCACATGCAGACCCGATATAGCAAGCACATGCGCTGTTCCGCTCTTGCGATAATTTTCGTATTGAGTCTCCTTGATGTACAGATCGTCGCCTAAAGTAATAGCATTAACTATCCCCATTGCCTCCACAGACAAATATTTGCCGTATTTGTCTGCCATGTTATGCTTGAACGCTCTCAACCCGTACTTTATACTCAAAAGTATGCTGCCGCTGTGATCATTTTTCTCTATTACGTCCTCAATTTTTATGTATGCGGTATAATAGATGCCCTTATTTGCAAGATATTCCCTGTAATCAAACACCTTGCTGTTGCGTGACTGCACCGGTTTTGTTACATGTGCGACAAATGTGATATTTTCACCGACCTTGAGCTCCCCGTTTTCAACCGTCAGCATCATGCCGCTGTTGACTTTTTCTCCGTTTATATACAGCTCATCAAGC
Organism: uncultured Lachnospiraceae bacterium; assembly: GCA_964403405.1. GTDB lineage: Bacteria > Bacillota > Clostridia > HGM11327 > HGM11327 > SIG351. Next base: position 2,881 of record CAYOGO010000149.1, read on the forward strand.
TCATAGCGCACAGAATTATCGTTGAATTTTGATATATCAAGCACATTTGCACTCACTATGCTCTCATTAACCGAAATATCCTCCACGGCATATCTTTGAGAATACAACTCATATGAATAAAAGAAAGCGACGGCAATGCTTATAACGCAAACCATCGCAATATACGCTTTTCTTTTGATCAAACAAGCGACAGCTCCCATAACAAACAAGACCGACAGCACTATGCACATGGGAACAAACATCCCATTCCGTGCGGAATACACACCTGACGTTATTCCGAGCATGAATGCAATGCAGATCCATATCATCGGTCGTTTGATATTCGGATTTCTGTCTTCCATTACCATTTCCAATAATCCCTGTCGAGGCTCCTGTATTGGATAGCCTCCATTATGTGTTTATCCTTGATATCCTTGCTTTCTTCAAGATCGGCAAGTGTTCTTGACACCTTGAGTATCCTGTTATAAGCTCTTGCGCTCATTTTCAGCTTTGTAAACGCTGTTTTGAGTATTTCCCTCTGTTTTTCCGTTATTTCGCAATATATATTTATATCCTCGCTTATAAGCTGTGAGTTGCAGAATATCGACTTTCCTCTGTACCTTTCCACCTGTATCTGCCTTGCAGAAACCACTCTTTGGCGTATGCTGTGTGAGCTTTCGCCCTTTTCCCTTGACGACAGCTTATTGAAATCAACCGCAGGTACCTCAATATGCAGATCGAACCTATCAAGCAACGGAGCGGATATTTTGCCGAGATAACGCACTATCTGTTGTTGAGAGCATTGACATTTATGATTGGGATCACCATAATATCCGCACGGGCATGGATTCATTGACGCAATGAGCATAAATCTGCACGGCATAGTGACAGAACCGTTTGCACGTGAAATAAGTATTGTACCATCCTCTATCGGCTGTCGTAAGACCTCAAGAACGTCCTTTTTGAATTCAGGTAATTCATCAAGAAAAAGAATTCCGTTATGTGCAAGGCTTATTTCGCCCGGTT
>CAYOGO010000150.1:0-3878 GCA_964403405.1 uncultured Lachnospiraceae bacterium
TGCCTGTCTCGGAAGATGTATAAATAGCTTCGAGAATCTGAGAAACAACAAGTGCCTGCTCAGGAAGAACACAAGGCTGAGTATCGTTAATAATTGCTCTGATCCACTGTCTTGCTTCGCTCTCTGAAGGATCCGATGTGTAGCCTTCATAGAAAGCAGCAGCACCGCACTTTTCAATTCTGTGTGTGTAAAGAGCACTGTTTTCTTCACCGTTGAATACGAGGCCACCCTTTGTCGTAGCGCCGCCCTTTGTACCTGCTACTGTGCAGCAAGCCTCAGCTGTATCTGTAAGGTTGATTGCCCAGCTTGACTCAAGAATGATCGTTGCACCGTTCTTCATCTTAATGAAGCCGAAGCAAGAATCTTCTACTGTGTACTTTTCAGGATCCCATGAGCCCCATGCATTTGCAGCATTCTTTGTGTCAGCAAGCTTTCTGAACTTTGAGCCTACTACCATAGCGGGTTCGTAATTGTTCATTGTCCAGAGTGTAAGGTCAAGAGCATGTGTACCGATGTCGATCAACGGACCGCCGCCCTGCTCATATTCGTTCATGAATACGCCCCATGTAGGAACAGCTCTTCTACGGAGTGCATGAGCCTTTGCAAAGTAGATCTCGCCGAGCTTACCCTCATCAGCTGCTTTCTTGAGCATCTGCTGATCGTAATTCTGACGATTCTGGTAACCGATAGTAAGCTTCTTGCCTGTTTTTCTTGCAGTATCAAGCATCTTCTGAGCCTCTGCAGCTGTCTTAGCCATAGGCTTTTCACACATTACATGCTTTCCGCCTTCGAGACATGCAATAGTAATGAATGAGTGTGAACGGTTAGGTGTGCAAACGTGAACAACATCAATGTTAGGATCATTTGCAATCTCCATGTAGTCCGTGCAAACCTTTGCGCCGGGAACACCGTACTTGTTAGCAGCAGCAACTGCTTTTTCTTCTATAAGGTCACAGAATGCAACCATTTCGCATTCGGAAACCTTGGACAATGACGGCATATGCTTACCGTTTGCGATACCGCCACAGCCAATGATACCAACTCTCAATTTTTCCATTTTGAGTTTTCTCCTTTGAAAATTAAAATTATATCGCGGAACACATCCGCTTATCAGCCTAATAATTATATCATTATTTTTTTTTAATGTCAAGCACAAATAAAGCGTTATATCCATTATTTCGAACAATATTTTATTTTTTCGCATGTTTTTTGTTTCACCATTATTCAAGCATTTTTATGCAAAAAATTTCAATATATCAATTATCATATTGACAATTTTGCGAAAATACTGTATAATTATCAAAGCGGCAAAGTAGTCTTTGTCAACATACACTTTTGGAGGAATACATGAAAAAAGTTGCTGTTATAATGGGTAGCGACAGTGATCTGCCCGTTGTTGAAAAAGCATTTGATACATTTAAGGAATACGGTGTACCATTTGAGGTGCATGTTTATTCCGCACACAGGACACCTGTTGAAGCCCGTGATTTTGCACTACACGCAAGAGAAAACGGCTTCGGTGCCATAATTGCAGCTGCAGGTAAAGCGGCTCATCTTGCAGGAGCTATTGCGGCAAATACAACTCTGCCCGTAATAGGCATACCTGTCAAGTCCTCCACTCTTGACGGTCTGGACGCTCTCTTATCCACGGTACAGATGCCCTCGGGTATTCCCGTTGCTACCGTTGCAATAGACGGTGCTGTAAATGCGGCTCTTTTGGCGATACAGATACTTGCGGTAGAAGACCGTTCGCTCTTTGAAAAGCTTGAAAATGCAAGAAAACGCGCTGCACAAAATGTACTTGAAAAAAATAATGCAGTTGCTTTAAAGTACAATAATCAGACATTATAAGCTTGTGCGGCAGACATGTACCCAATGTTTGTCGCACTGTTACTTATTTTACCAAATTACAGGAGGTAATTTATGGGTGGTTTTTTTGGTGTTTCTTCACACAGAGATTGCATCATAGATGTTTTCTTTGGTGTGGATTACCATTCGCATCTCGGAACAAAGAGAGCAGGTATGGCGGCTTTTGACCACGAGAACGGCTTTCAACGAGAGATTCACAATATAGAAAATTCTCCGTTTAGGACAAAGTTTGACGACGTTCCCGGAAAAATGACGGGCAGCTCCTGCATTGGTTGCATAAGCGACTCTGATCCGCAGCCAATACTTATTCATTCTCACTTCGGGACATACGCAATAAGCACCGTCGGAAGAATAAACAATTCAAAACAGCTTACGGAAATGCTGGTATCCTCCGGCTGTCACTTCAACGCCATGGATAAGGGCGGAATAAATGACACTGAGCTCATTGGTGCCATAATAAATCATAAGGGCAATTTTGCAGACGGCATAAGATACGTTCAGGAGGTCGTTGACGGCACAGCATCCATACTCATACTCAAGGAGGACGGTAATTTGATCGCCGCAAGGGATCTTTACGGCAGATTGCCCGTGATAATCGCAAAGGATGATGACGGCTACTCAGTCTCGTTTGAATCATTCGCTCAGGAAAAGCTCGGATATGAATTTGTCCGTGAGCTTGGACCTGCCGAAATAGTTGAGGTCTCCCCCAACGAGATAAAGGTGCTTTCGCCGGCAAGAAAGAAGAAAAAAATATGCTCATTTCTCTGGACATATTACGGCTTTCCCAATTCCACATATGAGGGTATAAATGTTGAGACCATGCGTTACAAAAACGGTGAGATAATGGCAGCTACCGACAAGGCAAACGGCGTTGCACAGGATCTTGACTATGTAAGCGGCATACCGGATTCAGGTACACCCCATGCAATAGGATATTCAAACGAAGCCAATGTACCGTTTGCAAGACCGTTTATAAAATATACACCAACATGGCCCAGAAGCTTCACACCCTCAAACCAAGCGCAACGAAAAATGATCGCACGAATGAAGCAGATCCCCGTGCATAACCTCATAAAGGGCAAAAAGCTCCTTTTTGTTGATGACAGCATAGTGCGTGGTACACAGTTGGGTGAAACAGTTTCATTTCTTTACGAGCACGGTGCAAAAGAGGTACACATGCGTTCTGCATGCCCTCCGATAATGTATGGATGCAAGTATCTTAATTTTTCAGACAGCAGATCACAAATGGAGCTGATAACAAGACAAATAATTATGGAACTCGAGGGTGAGACAGGCTTTGAGCATATAGATGAATACCTTGACAGCAAAACAACACGCGGTAAAACAATGCGTCAGGCTATATGTGACAAATTCAATTTTTCATCTCTCGAATATCAGTCTCTTGAGGGACTTATAAAATCCATAGGTTTGGACGAATGCGAGCTTTGCACTTATTGCTGTAACGGCAAGGAGTAATGCTTATATAAAATTTAATAGTATTTTCATATCGAAAGGACAAGGCATAAACATGAACACAAATTCAAAATCAGATAGCTATGCAGCAGCCGGTGTGGACATCACGGCAGGTTACAGAGCCGTTGAGCTTATGAAACAACACATCGCAAAAACAATGACAGGTGCGGAATGTTCCGACATAGGAGGCTTCGGCGGACTCTTTGAGCTTGATATGACGGGTATCACAAAGCCCGTACTCGTAAGCGGCACGGACGGCGTCGGCACAAAGCTCAAGCTCGCTTTTATAATGGACAAGCACGACACAGTCGGTATAGATTGCGTTGCAATGTGTGTAAACGACATTATATGTTGCGGTGCTAAGCCTTTATTCTTCCTTGACTATATCGCATGCGGTAAAAATATTCCCGAAAGGATTGCCGATATAGTAAAGGGTATTGCAGACGGTTGCGTTATGGCTGGTGCATCACTCATAGGCGGTGAAACAGCCGAAATGCCCGGTTTTTATCCTGTTGACGAATATGACCTTGCAGGTT
>CAYOGO010000151.1:0-3854 GCA_964403405.1 uncultured Lachnospiraceae bacterium
GAGGATATCATCGTCAGCGGAGACAAAAATATCATCCGTTCTGCCGATAAAATAATACTTCCCGGTGTGGGAGCCTTTGGCGATGCTGCCGAAAAGCTAAAAAACACAGGTCTTGATGCTGTTGTCAAAGGTGAGGCACAAAGCGGCAAGCCTGTATTGGGCATTTGCCTCGGAATGCAGCTGCTTTTTGACAAGAGTTTTGAATACGGTGAACACGAGGGGCTTGGGCTTATACACGGCAGTGTAGTACCAATGAGGGGAATCATCCCCGATGGTCTGAAGATACCTCACATAGGCTGGAATGGTCTGCATTTTACAAGCAAAGAGAGCAATCTTTTAAAATATATCAAAGAGAATGACTGTGTGTACTTTGTACATTCATTTTTTGCAACCGACTGCAGTGAGTCGGTAACCTCAACAGCAGAATACGGATATGAAATTACCGCAACGGTTGAAAATAATAACATATACGGCTGTCAATTCCACCCGGAAAAGAGCGGTAATATCGGTCTTAAAATTCTCAAAGCATTTTGTGAAACGGAGTAAGCGTAATGATAATTTTACCTGCAATAGATATTATAGACGGCAAAGCAGTAAGGCTTTACAAGGGTGATTATGCCGAAAAAACAGTGTACAATGATGACCCCTGCTCCGTTGCATGGGATTTTGAAAAGTGCGGTGCAAAATACGTACATATCGTAGATCTTGACGGAGCAAAAAACGGAGGTACTCCGAATGCGGATACAGTAAAACGCATTGTTGAGAACACTGCTCTTTCCGCAGAAATAGGCGGAGGGATACGATCTCTTGATGTAATTGAAGAATACATCGCAATAGGTGTTAAAAGGGTAATAATCGGTACTGCCGCCGTAACAAACGAAGGCTTTTTGCGTGACGCATTACGAATATACGGTGACAGGATCGCCGTCGGTATAGACATAAAAAACGGTTTTGTGGCAATAAAGGGCTGGCTTGAGGAATCGGCATTCACATGTGATGATTTTTGCAAAAAAATGCAGGATATGGGTGTTAAAACAATAATTTGCACCGATATATCAAGGGACGGCGCCATGAATGGAACAAACATAGAGCTTTACAAGCATCTTACGGAGGATTATTCAGTCAATATCATAGCTTCGGGCGGTGTTTCCACACTTTGCGACATACAACAGCTGAAGAAATTAGGTATTTATGGTGCAATAATAGGTAAGGCCTATTACACCGGGGCAATAGATCTTACGGAGGCGTGCAGGATCACATTATGATAACAAAAAGAATTATCCCCTGTCTTGACGTAAAAAACGGCAGGGTCGTAAAGGGAATCAATTTTGAGGGACTGAGTGATGTCTCCTCCCCCATTGAACTTGCAAGGTATTACAGCGACAACGGTGCAGATGAGCTTGTTTTTTACGATATAACCGCATCTGCTGAGGGCAGAGCGTTGTTTACCGACATCCTTTGCAGCGTTGCAAAAACAATATTCATACCGTTGACGGTCGGTGGCGGTATAAACACTGTCGATGACTTTGAAAGAGTGCTTAATTGCGGAGCTGACAAGGTAAGCGTTAATTCAGGTGCAATAAAGCATCCTCAGCTCGTTGAGGATGCTGCCAAAAAATACGGCGATCAATGCGTCATTTTGTCCGTCGATATAAAAAGAGTGGACGGTGTATTCAGAGTATTTGCAAAGGGCGGCAGAGAAAACACAGGCATGGAAGCAATTTCGTGGATAAAGCGTTGTGTTGACATGGGTGCAGGTGAGGTTGTCGTGAACTCAATAGATACCGACGGCGTAAAAAACGGATTTGATCTAGAAATGCTTGATGCAGTATGCAACGCCGTAAGTGTTCCCGTAATAGCATCGGGTGGCGCAGGCTGTGCGGAAGACTTTATAAGGCTGTTCCAAACGCTTGACAAGGTGGATGCAGGTCTTGCGGCATCTGTTTTCCATTTTGGAGAGGTCAAAATACCCGATTTGAAGCAGTTACTTGCAAAAAACAAAATTAATGTCAGAATAAATTAGATCACACGGAGAGGCAATATGATAAATATAGATGAATTAAAATTTGACGAAAATGGATTAATACCTGCAATAGTTGTGGATTCAGTAAGCAAAAAGGTGCTCACCCTTGCATACATGAACAAGGAGAGCCTCAATATCTCAATGGAAAAGGGGCTTACCTGCTTTTGGAGCAGATCAAGACAGGAGCTCTGGCTCAAGGGCGAAACAAGCGGAAATTATCAGCACATTGTTTCCATAACCGCAGACTGTGACAATGATGCACTCGTTGTTGTTGTGGAAAAGGACGGTCCCGCCTGCCATACGGGTACGGATTCATGCTTTAACAACACTATATGGGAAAGCAATGAATTGAGTGAATTTTCACTTCAGGGCTTGTACGATCTGCTCGTCGGCAGAAATAATGACAGACCCGAGGGCTCGTACACAACATACTTATTTGAAAAAGGTATAGATAAGATACTCAAAAAGGTCGGAGAGGAATCAACTGAGGTCATCATTGCTGGCAAAGCCGATGACAAAAACGAGACCATATACGAAATTGCGGATCTTGCTTACCACATAATGGTGCTTATGGTTCAGATGGGCATTTCCGTTGAGGATATTCACAAGGAATTGGCTTCAAGGCATATCATTGACCACAAGGTCAAGCAAGAAAAAATGACAAAGTGAGGTATCGGACACATGTTGGACAAAGAGCTTGTTGATATACTCATAAAATTCTCCGAATCAGGTTGGGAGCTTATTGACGTACCGTCGCTTGCTTTTCTCAACGGTGCGAACAACAAAAAGGAGCTAATCAAAGCAATAAAAAAAGCAGAAGATGAATGCTTCGGTTGCGGTTGTGAATTGGATCCCCTTTACAAGGTAGCATTGGAGCTTTTAAACGAATCATGAAATCAAATTATCACACACATACATATTACAGTGACGGCAAAAACTCCGTTGAGGATATGGTCAAAAAGGCAATAGGATTGGGATTTACGTCGATCGGCTTTTCAGATCACTCACATACACCGATAGCACTTTACGGGATCAAGCCCGAACGCTTCAAGGCATACATTGATGATGTAATTTCGGCAAAAAAGAAGTACATCGGTATAATAAATGTCTATTGCGGACTTGAGCTTGACAATACATCCGTAATTCCGGATACAAAGCTTGACTACACGATAGGTTCTGTCCATTTTGTCAAGAAGAATAACGAATACATCGAGGTCGATAGATCTCCTATATGCACTATGGACGGCGTAAACAGGCTATACGGCGGTGATTATTATGCGTATGCAAAGGATTATTTTGAAGCACTTGCAGAGCATAACGTCAAAAACAAATGTAACATAGTCGGACATTTTGATCTTATTTCAAAATTCAACGAAAACAAGATCATGTATGATGATGACTGTCAGGAATACCGTAACGCATGGCAGGGTGCATTATATGGGCTTTTACAAGACAAAAACAGGGTATTTGAGGTCAACACCGGTGCAATTTCACGCGGATATCGAACGCTGCCCTACCCTACATATGAGATGCTGCAATTCATAAAGTCACACAACGGTACCGTTGTCATCACCACGGATTGTCACTGTACGGATCACATTGCCTACGGTGCAGAGATCGCACAGGAGCTAATTACAAGCGTCGGTGTAAAGTGCATAGATTTTGAGGAATTATTAGTGTAAAAAAAGACTGCATACGGAGATGATCCACTGCAGTCTTTATTTTCTACTGTTGATAATTATTTTCCTCATCAGATGAGCCGTTTGCCCTTGATCCCTTTACGAATTTTACTATTATTATAACAGCTATCACTATAAGCAAAACAATCATA
>CAYOGO010000152.1:0-3853 GCA_964403405.1 uncultured Lachnospiraceae bacterium
TACGTGCAACAAACAATGTTATTGCGGCCCATTGCAATAAAAAAGAGTTTTATCACTGTCTTAACGATAAGGTTGAGTTTGATGAAAAATATTCGAAGTTCTTAAAACGTGATTGGTTAGATTTCAGGACTGCAACAAAAGAAGACTTTATGCGATTTATTGAAGGTAAAAGGGCGATAATAGTAAAGCCTGTCGATCTCACCTGCGGAGAGGGCGTGGAAAAGCTCACGGTAGCTGATTTTGAGGACAATGAGGCGTTTTATAACAAGCTGAAGTCAATGCCGAATGCACAGCTTTTGGAGGGTTACGTTGAACAGCATAAAAAAATGTCCGAGCTGTATCCCTATTCTGTAAACACCTGTCGCATAACAACATTGCTTAAGGGGGATGACGTGCATATAATGTCGGCATCGCTCAGAACGGGAAATAATGCAAAGGTCGTTGACAACCTAAGCAGTGGCGGTATGATGGCACCCATTGACATAAAAACGGGCATAGTGAGCTATTCTGCTTGTGACAAGCAGGATATGGAATATGAAGTACATCCCATGACAGGCACTGCAATAAAGGGCTTTGAGATACCGTATTGGAATGAAGCCATTGATATGTGCAAGCGAGCCGCAAAAGTAACACCGGAGATAAGATACAGCGGTTGGGATGTGGCAATAACCGAGAGCGGCCCCGTATTTATTGAGGGTAACCACTTGCCGGGATACGCTCTTATACAAACGCCGCCGTCACAGCAGGATCCCAAGGTATACGGAATGCTGCCCGTGTTCAGGGAAATTCTTAAGGATGAGCTAAAAATATGATACAAAAACGTATAAATACTTTTATTTGCTGCAAGTGAGGAAAAAAGATGGAAGAAAAAACGGAAAATATATTTTTATCCATATTGGAGGAGGAGCTTATTCCTGCAATGGGTTGTACCGAGCCGATAGCGCTTGCATATGCGGCATCCAGAGCAATGTGCGAGCTTAAAGGTGCTCCGCAAAGGATAGTTGCGTATTGCAGCGGAAACATGATCAAAAATGTCCGTTGCGTGTCCATACCAAATTCAGGTGGAATGATAGGCATTGAGGCGGCAGTGACATTGGGTGCGTTTGGCGGAGATTACAGACGCGGCATGGAGGTGCTTGAGTCGGTCGGACCCCAGTCACTCAACAGAACGGTAGATTTTCTTAAACAAAAGGCGTGCAAGGTGGAATATTTTGATTCTGAGATTCCGTTACATTTTATAATAAGCATATATGACGGAAATGACACAGTTGATGTTGAGGTGCGTAATTCTCACATGAATATAGTGTCCATAAAAAAGAATGGGGAATGCATCTACAACGGCGGATGTGAGTATGAGTGTGAGACCATTGCTGACAGAAGTCTGTTGAACATAGACAGCATAAAGCAATTTGCGGACAATGTTGATATAAGCAAGATAAAAAAATTTGCCGATAAGCAGATACGATACAACATGAACATTGCATATGAGGGTATTTCCGGCGATTACGGCTTGAATATAGGTAGGACGATAAGGGCATCATACCCGGATGGCGTTGTAACAAGAATGAAGGCTTATGCATCTGCTGCCTCCGAGGCAAGAATGAGCGGCTGTGATATGCCTGTAATAATCAATTCGGGCAGCGGTAATCAAGGTATAGCATCAACTGTTCCCGTGATAGTGTATGCGAGGGAAAATGATATTCCGCAGGAAAAGTTGTTTAGGGCATTGGTGTTTTCTTCACTGCTGACCATTCATCAGAAGGATCACATCGGCAAGCTGTCCGCATTTTGCGGTGCTGTTTCCGCATCGTGTGCGGCGTGTGCGTCGGTCACGTACATGGTCGGAGGAAGCGTTGAGCAGATCGAAGCGACGATCGACAATACACTTGCCAATATTCCGGGTATAATATGTGATGGTGCCAAAATATCGTGTGCGGCAAAGATCGCAACGAGTATTGATGCCGGAATGATGGCTCATTTTCTTGCAATGAAGGACAAGGCGTATAAATCATTTACGGGTATATTGAAGGAGCAGGCTGATGAAACGATAAGCTGTGTAGGATATATAGGCAAGGTCGGCATGCGTGAGACAGACAAGGAAATAGTAAAAATGATGCTTGAGGACAATTAAAACGATATTTATATACAAAAAAGCACACAACGGCGAAACGCTGTTGTGTGCTTTTGCTTATGTACTGTTTTTATTACTTTACGAGCGAGAAGCCGATGGTTGTTGTGTCGTTAAGATCGAATGGGATTGTAACATTGATACCGGAATCCGCAATGGGTGCAGACATGTTGAATGCAGCAAGATCGGCACCTGCTACAGAAATGCTTTCTGCAGTGAATGCGAGAGTATCCATCATACCTGTCTTGATCTCAAATGAACCGCTTACGGTGTATACATCCTTGTCATCAGCAGCAAGTTTAAGCTCAAACGTGTTGCTTACGAGAGTAAGTGAAACATTGTACTTAATGCCGTTTTCCGTAGCCTCTGTTGCAAATGTACCGCTTACGGAATCAGCGTATACAACAGTATCAACGGGAGTGGAAACCATGGAGCTCATGGGGAACTTTGTTGTTACTGTGTAGTTATTGTATGTGCCTTCAGCTGCTGTTGCACCGTCTGCATTTGATGTGAATTTTATAACGCCGTTTTCAGCAACAAATGTACCCTCCTCAGCGTAAGCTTCTTCACCGTCGCTGTCAGTCGTTGTGTACTTGTATCCGCCGAGAGCGTCAAGCACGAGCTTTGTGTCATATTCCAAGGTCATGGGACCCATAGCCTTTACGATCTTGCCTGTGTACGTACCTGCAACACTGGAATAGATAGCAAACTCAGCTGTAACTATCTGTGCCTCGGAAGCCATCATTGAAAGCTTGAATGCAGCTGTGATCTTTTTGTTTTCGATAGTACCCTCAACTGCAACGGGCTCTTCAACTGCTGTGCCGTCCTTTGTTGTTGCAGTGAATGTTATCTTTGTGCCGTCAATAGCAAACAAGCCGCTCTCTGTGATGGTGAATACCTGATCCATCATTGAGAATGAGCTTGCAAATGAGTATTCCATACCGTAGCCGAGCACGAGCTCATAGCTGTAATTTACAGTGCCTGCCATGGGGGATACCTTTTCGTATGTACCAACATACTCACCGAGGTACTCTTCATATTTAATGGCCTTTGCCGTAGGATAGATCTTGTTTTCCCCCTCCTCAGATACTGCTATGGACGCAGTGCCTATCGGAACGCTTGATGAGAAAACGAGGTTTGAGCCTTCAACCTTGAATGTGGCGGTCTTGGGAGACTCATTTGTTGAGTCGGAGTAAACAAACATGTATGTATCGTCCGTGTTACCTATTGTACCGTCACCCTTTGTGTTTGTATAAGCTCTGTCCGTTGCGATCGTGAATTTTGCATCTTCAGTGATCTTTATGAACCATTTCATGGGCATGCCGAGATTTGATGCATCAAGAATGTATTCACCGGCAATAGCCTTTGTGTCAACCGTGTTCTTTTCTTCCTTGCATGCAGTCGTAAATGACAGGAGCATTGCAACGGAAAGAAAAGCTGCTATTAATTTTTTTAACATACGTAGTACTCCTTTAACGTATTAAAGTATTTTACGTGTATATAATACCCCAAAAAATAAAATATGTCAAGGGGTATTAATAAAAAATATATATGGAATTAATAAAAATTTGCATGGAATTGCGGTCAATGAGCTGATTTTTGAATTACGCATTGAAAAAGAATCGTAGTTTTTGCTGTTTTTTCGTTTTTTTTGGATAATGTAGAAACGCTCAAAATAATGCTTGACATTAGTATGATAATGTGCTAAAATAATACTAATTATGC
>CAYOGO010000153.1:0-3746 GCA_964403405.1 uncultured Lachnospiraceae bacterium
ATGTAATGCGGAATTGAGATTTCTTGCTTCTGAAGTCAATGTGTCATTCTGAATTTTAAGATCCTCAACAGCCTTATCGAGCTTCGTATATGCTGACACACGTTTTTCTTCCAGCTCACCTATGTGCTTTTTCAGCTCGGTAAGATTTTCGGACACGGGAGTCAGTATATTTGCCACCGCACGATTCTCACCCTGCATCTTTTCGTCCAATTTTGAAGCAAAATCATTGAGTTTGTCATTTGCTTTATTTAAGAAATCCACATTTGTGTTTTCTATTATCTGCTTTGACAATGAATTGAAGGTCTCACTCAATTTGCTGTCAGCCTTGTCCAACCATTCGTTTTTTTGTCTTTCAGCTGAGTATTTTGCGGAAATATCCAATATCTCGTGATTTAAGTCATCATTGCTCAGCTTTAATTTTTCCAATTCTGCTTTTAATTCCGTATTTTGTATCTCGGCACCTTTGCTTTTTTCCTGCTCAGCAGAGAATTTTGATGATATATCAAGCAGCTCACGATTTAATTCATCATATTTTTTGTTCAGTTCATCCTTATCCCTTGACAGCTGTGTGTTTGAGGTTTCAAGAGAATTTACATAGCCATTGAGCTCGGCATTCTCATTTTTGTACTGCTCCGTCTTTTTTACCGTTGCAAAATGCATTACGACCGCACTGACAGCCGCACAAGCAATACACAATATAACCCATGTTAAAGTAGTCATATTTTTACTTCCTTTCGATCTTATGGGTATATTTTATCATAATTTTGCACAAAATACAAGGTCACTACAGTAAAACTCATGCTTTTTTGCGATTGACTTTACGTAAAAGATATACTATAATAGCCCGTGGTTTTATTTCTTTATTTTAAGAAATATAATTACGATCAGCAGGAGATTTTTAATGAAAATACAGCTTTCGGATCACTTTACATACAAAAAATTGATACGCTTCACATTGCCTTCAATAGTAATGATGATAGTAACATCAATTTACGGTATAGTCGACGGGCTCTTTGTTTCAAATTTTGTCGGAAAGACAGCATTTTCGGCAGTTAACCTAATTATGCCCGTGCTCATGATAGTTGCAACGGTCGGTTTTATGTTCGGTGCAGGCGGAACAGCCATAGTTGCAAAAACATTCGGTGAGGGCAATGACAAAAAGGCAAATGAATATTTTTCATTATTTGTTTACTTTTCGTTTGCCATCGGTATTGTTTTTGCCGTACTCGGAATTATTTTTATTCGTCCGATAGCCATACTTTTTAAGGCTGAGGGTGAATTGCTTGAATATTGTGTAATTTACGCAAGAATAATACTTGTGGCATTGCCTTTTTATATTTTGCAGCTGCTTTTTCAAAGCTTCTTTGTAACTGCAGAAAAGCCAAAGCTCGGACTGTTGGTCACTGTGATGTCCGGCGTTACAAACATGGTGCTTGATGCCGTGCTTGTTATCCTTCTCCCGATGGAATACAAGCTTGCAGGTGCAGCTCTCGCAACCGCATTTAGTCAGTTGGTCGGCGGTGTTGTTCCTCTTGTATACTTTTTTCGCAGAAATAACAGCATACTTCGTCTCGGTAAAACAAAATTCAATGGCTTTGCCATTGTTAAGGCTTGCACAAACGGATCTTCGGAATTTATGAGCAATGTTTCCGCAAGCATTGTAGGTATGCTCTACAACAGTCAGCTATTCAAGTACGCCGGTGAGGACGGCATTGCCGCATACGGTGTAATGATGTACGTTTCCATGATATTCTGTGCCGCATTTATAGGATATTCTATCGGAACAGCACCTGTTGTCGGATATAATTACGGCTCTGAAAATCACGACGAATTGAAGAATGTTTTCAAAAAAAGTCTGAATCTGATAATTTCCGTGAGCTTCATCATGGTTCTTGCCGCCGAATTGTTTGCGTCTCCGCTAGCCGGCATATTTGTCAGCTACGACAAGCAGCTCTTTGACCTAACGGTTTCGGGATTCAGGATATTCTCGCTTGCGTTCCTCTTTTCAGGAACAGCGATATTCAGCTCAAGCTTTTTTACCGCACTCAACGACGGGTTGACATCTGCATTGATATCATTCTTCCGCACGCTTTTGTTCCAGGTTTCGGCAGTTATTCTCTTGCCCTTGATATTTGACATTAACGGTATCTGGGCATCAATCGTTGTAGCAGACCTCATGGCTGTCATTTTGAGTGCAATATTTCTTATCGCCAAAAGAAATACATACCATTATTAGTAACAAAGACGCCAAAAGGTTCTGTGCTGTAAAGCATGGAGCCTTTTTTTGCATCCCATAAAATAATCAAGCCCCCGTACAGATTATGTACGAGGGCTTTTTTTAGCCTTATAAGTGGCTTTTGATTACTTGAGGTTGAACCAAGCGTCAAGTCCCGGGTAGATAGCGATGTCGCCGAGCTCTTCTTCAATTCTGAGGAGCTGATTGTACTTAGCAACACGGTCTGTTCTGCTGGGAGCACCTGTCTTGATCTGACCTGCGTTCATAGCAACAACGAGGTCAGCGATCGTTGTATCCTCTGTTTCACCTGATCTGTGTGAAACGATTGCTGTGTAGCCTGCACGATTAGCCATCTGGATAGCATCCAAAGTTTCTGTTAAAGTACCAATCTGGTTAACCTTGATGAGGATGGAGTTAGCTACGCCGAGGTCAATACCCTTAGCAAGTCTCTTTGTGTTTGTAACAAAGAGGTCATCACCAACGAGCTGGATCTTCTTGCCGAGCTTATCTGTGAGGAGCTTCCAAGCTTCCCAGTCTTCCTCGGAAACACCGTCTTCGAGAGAGATGATCGGGTACTTGTCAGCGAGCTCAGCCCAGAAATCAACCATCTGTTCCTTTGTAAAGAGGTTGCCGTTCTTCCAGAAGAGGTACTTGCCCTCATGACCTGCAGCCTTAGCTTCTTCATACATTTCTGTTGCAGCAGCATCGATAGCGATTCTGAAGTCATCACCGGGCTTGAAGCCTGCCTTTTCGATAGCTTCAACGATAACCTGGAGAGCTTCCTCATCGGACTTAAGGTTAGGAGCAAAGCCGCCCTCATCACCTACTGCTGTTGAGTATCCCTTACCCTTAAGAACCTTCTTGAGGTTGTGGAATACTTCTGTGCACCAACGGAGAGCTTCTGCCCATGACTTAGCGCCAACAGGCATGATCATGAATTCCTGAATTGTAACGGAGTTGTCAGCATGCTTACCACCGTTGATGATGTTCATCATTGGAACAGGGAGAGTCTTAGCATTTACGCCGCCGATATAGTTATACAAAGAAACGCCGAGCTGCTCTGCTGCTGCCTTAGCAACTGCGAGTGATACACCGAGAATAGCGTTTGCACCGAGCTTAGCCTTGTTATCTGTGCCATCAAGCTCAATAAGGAGGTTGTCGATACCAACCTGATCGAGAGCGTTCATACCGATGATTTCTTCGGCAATAATATTATTTACGTTGTCAACTGCTGTTGCAACACCCTTTCCGAGGTATCTCGGATCGTCTTCATCACGAAGCTCAACTGCTTCAAATGCACCTGTGGAAGCACCTGACGGAACAGCTGCTCTGCCCATTGCACCGCCTTCGAGATATACTTCGACTTCAACTGTAGGATTACCACGCGAGTCAAGGATCTCTCTACCGATTACATCAATAATTGTTGTCATTGTTTTATCTTCCTTTACTGTTATTTAATAATCAAGCTTTCGCCTGTCATTTCTTGTGGAATTGCCATACCCATAATATC
>CAYOGO010000154.1:0-3725 GCA_964403405.1 uncultured Lachnospiraceae bacterium
TGTTTGCGTAATATTGTATCTTGTGTACGTCTCATTTATGAGTGAGAATGTAGACTTGTCTGAAAAATATCCGGTGCTGTCGCTGGTGGATGCGCTGGTCACGTTCCTGCAGTTGCTTTCGGCAGTATTGCTCTTGTTTGCATTTGTTTGGGTATCAAGATGGGTATCGTTGATAAAAAGGTCGGATACTTATAAACATGGCACCGCTGTACCGAAGACATTGTATAATGTTGGCGTTGGTCAGTATGTGTTTGTTGTTTTCTTTTGCTCAGACGGAGGAAGCTCTAAAAAAATGAGGATGGACAAATTATTTACTGCCCACGGCAGAATGAGCATAAAAAATGGCAGGACAAAACCGTTGAGGCGGCTTACGACAGCTACAAGAACTGCATCGTGGTAATAAAAGCATTGAAAGAATAAAAATTGAGGTTGTCAAGTTGTGGCAGCCTCATTTTTGAGTTATTTGTTCAAATAGTAGATGGCAATGTTAAGATAGCCTGCAAAGAATACCCATGCAATGTACGGGAGCTGTAAGAGTCCTGCTTTTTTGTCAGTGCCGCAGAAGCATATTGTCATTTTTGCAACGGCAAAAAGCAAGACCATTATCCACAGGAAAGCAAACAGATATTGCTTCAGCTTAAAGAACAGTACAGTCCAGATAAAATTAACAAAAAGCTGTATAAAATATATCTTCATGCATTGAGATACGAGCGTGTGTTGTTTTGAATACACGATGTATGAGGATATTCCCATAAGTATATACAGAATGCTCCAGACAACGGGGAATGCCCATGCAGGTGGTGACAGTGGCGGCTGATCAAGCGATCGGAACAGTCCAAAATCGTCCATGCAAATTAATGAGGCTGAAATTCCGACGGCGAGAGGTATTGCAATAAACAGCAGAAGTTTTTTTATATTGATCTTTGACATGATCTGCTCCTTTTTACTTTATATGGTATATATTATGCACATAATTCTATTTTATTAGGAAAAATACAGAGGTAATTGATGGAAAACGATATTATTACGCAAAAAAACAAGACCGCACTTGAAATATTGGGAAAAACATACGCGGACGCAAAGCCTGCCCTTGTATTCAAAAATGAGTTTGAGCTGCTGGTAAGTGTTATGCTTTCTGCTCAGTGCACGGATGTACGTGTCAATAAAACGACCGAAAAGCTGTTTGAAAAATACAATACTCCCGAATCGATAGCAAAAATGGATATTGCCTTGCTTGAGGATTACATAAGAAGCTGTGGTTTATATAAAAACAAAGCAAAGAACATAAAGGAGGCAAGCATTGCAGTTTGCGAGAAATTCTCAGGCAAAGTGCCGCAGACGAGGGAAGAACTCATGAGCTTGCCCGGTGTTGGCAGAAAAACAGCAAATGTGGTGCTGAGCGTTGGCTTCGGCAAGCCTGCATTTGCTGTCGACACACATGTTTTCAGGGTCGCAAACAGAATAGGGCTTGCAAACGGCAAAACATCCGATGATGTGGAAAGGCAGGTCACTGCAATAATACCGCAGGAGGATTGGGGCAAGGCACATCACTGGCTGATATATCACGGCAGACTGGTATGTCATTCTCAAAGACCTGATTGCGATAATTGCTGTGTGAGAGCTCAATGTGATCATTATAAAAATAAAGTTTGACAAATAGTATCGTTTGTCGTATAATATGTTAGACTGAGATCGTAATTAAAAGAAATAATAGATTAACGGAGGCATACAATGTCTGATAAAAAAATAACTGTTGCAGTTGCCGGTCTTGGCTCAAGAGGCAATGCGTATGCAAGCTGCTGTGAGGCACTTGCCGATAAGATCGAAATAGTTGCTTGTGCGGATATAGTACCGGATAAGCTCGAAAGATTTGCAAAAAAGTATAATATACGTCCCGAAATGCAATTTAACTCCGCTGAGGAAATGCTTAAGCAGGAAAAGCTTGCTGATGTAATGTTTATATGTACATTAGATCAGCTGCATTATCCGCATGCAATTCCTGCGTTGAAAAAGGGCTATCATCTCTTGCTCGAAAAGCCTGCTTCAAACGATCCCGTTGAATGCATGGAGATAGCACGCGTTGCAAACGAATGTGATCGCAAGGTGGTGGTATGCCATGTATTGCGTTATACATCGTTCTTAAGGGGACTTAAAAAGGTGCTTGACTCAGGCAAGATAGGTGACATAATGTGCATTCAGGCAAATGAGCAGGTAACATATTGGCATCAGGCGCACAGCTTTGTAAGAGGTAATTGGAGGGATAAGAATACAACAAGCCCAATGCTTTTGCAAAAGTGCTGTCACGATATGGATATGTTCCTGTGGTTGACGGGTAAACATTGCAAGAGTGTGTCATCCTTTGGTACATTGTCGCACTTTAAGGCTGAGTGTGCTCCTGAGGGTGCAACGCAGAGATGTGATGAGGGCTGTCCTCATTATACCACATGCCCATACAGCGTTAAGTATTGCTACATCGATAAGGCAGAGAAGGGCATGTTTGGCTGGCCTATGGACGTAGTATCGCAGGAGCCCACTATGGAAAGCCTTTGCGCGAACCTCAAGACGGGTCCTTACGGACGTTGTGTTTACCATTGCGATAACAATGTAGTCGATCACCAGGTTGTAAACCTCTTGTTTGAGGATGACCTCATGATAACATTCAATATGTGCGCATTTACAAGCGGCGGCGGAAGAAATCTGCACATAATGGGCACAAAGGGTGATATTAAGGTATACGATTGGGAGGAGCCTATTCACGTAACATTGTTCGGTCAGCCCACAGAGGATATTCCGGTTGAAAATATTAACGATGAATTTGGTCATGGCGGCGGTGACATGGGTATAATTGAGGATATAGTGTCATTGTTCAGCGATGATGCAACTGAAAATAGAGAGTCACTCTCGTCGATCGATGTTTCCATAGAAAGCCATCTTATGTGTATGGCAGCAGAGGAATCGCGTGAAAATGGCGGTAAGCTTGTCAACATCGACGAATACGCCGCATCACTTAAAAAATAATAAATTTGTATTGATCGGAGTGCGTTATGAAACACAGCTCAATGAAATTTGATAAAACAATTACCGTATGGGACGAAGCCATTCCTCTCGGAAACGGTGCACTTGGCTGCCTTATCTGGGGAAATTCGGACGCATTGCGTCTCAGCATAGACAGGTGCGATATATGGGATTGCTCGGATCCGCCAAAGCCGAATAAGGACTATTCCTATAAGTCTTTGGTAGATCTTTCAAGAGAGGGCAGGATCGATGACATAAGGGCTATATTCAATGCGCCCTATTCAAAGCCCGCACCGACAAAATTGCCGGCAGGAAAGATAATAATCGACCTGGGAGCAAATGTCAATGTTGTATCAGAGCTTGATATAGAGCATGCAAAAGCGACTATCAGTGCAGGAGACGCTTGCCTTGAGTCGTTTCTTGATGCGGCGGAAAGCAAGGTCGGTTTTATAAGGATCAATTCCATGAGCTGTGCCATCCGGATCGAAAATCCCGATTTTGGCGTAATAGGCGAAATTAAGCCTGAGGAGCAGGTGCAGAACTCACTCAAAACATTGCATTATGAGAGAGCAAACAAGGTATGCAGTGAGCGTGACGGAGTAATATATAAGTGTTTTACTCAAAAAATAAGCGATGACAATACATACGGTCTTTTCCTTGCACAAAAATGCATTGACGGCGTGCTTTATGCGGTCTATACTGTCGAAAGA
>CAYOGO010000155.1:0-3725 GCA_964403405.1 uncultured Lachnospiraceae bacterium
CTGTTAGATTAATATAAAAAGATACGGAATTTGTCTGCAATGAAAAACAAAAGAATTTTTTTGACAATAACAATGATCTTATCGCTCCTGTTTGTTCCGGCATGCGATAATAATATCGATGGATATAAGCATAGGGAATACAGCATCAATGTCGACTATATAGGTACGGAAAGCATATTATCCGAGTGTGTAAAGAACATAACGGTGTATTCATCCGTTGAGGAATACGTCACATCGGGCACGCACAGTAAGGTCTTATGGGTAGCTTGTGATGTCTATGATCTTGAAGCTGAAATGCTTAAGACTTTTCTTGACGAGAATGATACGGTGATCGTCCTTTCCGATGCATCCAAGGCTGATATTGTTAATGCCGTTACGGGTGAAGATATGATCACGGCTGAAGCACAGCAGGAAGGCTGCTTCCCTCTGGGCGTTATGTTTACAAATGTAACGGGCACAGATGACAAGGATGCGGTAGGCTTGTTCACGCAAAACAGTGAATTGGGGGCTAATACCGATTTTTTGGCTTTTTGCTCCGAATATGATTACAGATCACGTTATCAGGACAAAAACATGATAACGGAATACCAAAAAACGCAAAAGCTGAGCGATACCTTCAACGCCTATAATCTGAAGGAAAAGGCATATGCGGTGTCATACATGACGATCGTTGATTTTACGGAGAATCCGACCATAAATGCCAATAAAACAAAATATATGTACACCCTTTGGAGCTACACCGATGTCATATCGATCAATAACAGCGTTTCCGCATTTGAAAGCGTTGTTGATACGGGAAAAGATTCATATGTTGTATCATATAGTCCGGATACTGACAGAGAATTTGCAAAGGGTGAGGATGTTTCCGCTAATTTCTTTTACGGAAGGTATTATAAGACGTCATTTCAAACGCCGAGCGAGGGCTTGATAACATCCTTGTATAAGGGCTACGGCGATGTTAAGTCGGGCTGGAGAATTGCATTGACAAAGGGCAAAAATAACGATGAAAACTTTGTCAGAGGCTCTGTCAACCTGACAGGAACGGCCGACATCATAAGCTTAACGGGGCTTTATGCACCGTCATACAGCGTGAAGATATGCTCTGTCGATAATTTTTACAATGCAAGACAGGAATTGTCATTCGGCTATGCGTTGAGCATGCAGTCCGAAAGGTACGAGGGCTTAAAATAACAGCAAAGAGCTTTTGCCCGAAAAAACAAAAAACTTGTCGTATGGCTGATGTTTTTCGTTGACAAAATCCTTTATTGATGATATAATATAATATGTGAAACGGATGGGCTTTTCGGCGGTCTTGTCGGATGGCGGCATCGGTCCCATGGTTAAATGATCATAAATTTTTAATATATTGGCGGTTGTAATATGGAAGAAATTATAAAGAGAGACATGACAATCAAAGAGATAATCGATATTGACGAAGAATTGTCTGAAATATTTTTCTCATTCGGTATGTTCTGCATAGGCTGTGCAATGGCAAGCGGTGAAACGCTTGAGGAGGCATGTGAGGTCCACGGCATTGATGTTGATGAGATATTAAAGGCACTCAACATTGCAGTAAGCAAGTAGTATGTTGTTTTACCGTGTTGAAGGGGAGAGTAGTATTGCCTGAGTTTAACAGAGAGCTGTGGTGTGGTGAGAACACAGTAATGGGAGGCTATGCGAAGGACACCTCGGAGCGGTCGTTTTGCACACGTTAAAGTGCAGTTTTGAGTGGCTGTTTTAATAAAAGCAGCAATTAGAGTGGCACCACGGAATTTAACCGTCTCTAAGTTTATTTTGTAAATTTAGGGACGGTTTTTATTTTTATTAATAAGAAAGGATAAAAAATGCTTACACAAAAACCAAAGGGAACAAAAGATGTAACACCGGAAGAATCCTACATATGGCAGTATATAGAGGATAAGGCACGTAAAATAACGGCTAAGTACGGTTACAGAGAGATAAGGACGCCTGTATTTGAGCATACGGAGCTTTTTTTAAGAGGCGTTGGCGATACAAGTGACATCGTGCAAAAGGAAATGTATACTTTTGATGATAAAGGCAACAGAAGTATTACACTTAAGCCCGAGGGCACGGCGGGTGCGGCACGTTCTTTTATTGAAGAAGGAATGTCGTCAAAGCCGCAACCGGTCAAGATGTACTATTTTACACCGGTATTCAGATATGAAAATACAAATAAGGGCAGGTTGCGTGAGCATCACCAGTTTGGTATAGAGGTGTTCGGAGCAAAAACAGCCGTAATGGATGCTGAGGTCATTGCTCTTGACATCAATTTCCTCAAATCCCTCGGATTAAAGGATCTTTCGGTAAGCCTCAATT
This sequence comes from uncultured Lachnospiraceae bacterium, assembly GCA_964403405.1. GTDB lineage: Bacteria > Bacillota > Clostridia > HGM11327 > HGM11327 > SIG351. Next base: position 2,338 of record CAYOGO010000155.1, read on the forward strand.
CAATAGGCTGTGAAAAGTGTAGGCCTGCATATCAGCAGAAGCTGAAGGAGTATCTCAGGGACAATTATGACGGACTTTGCGAGACCTGTAAGTCAAGGTTTGAAAAGAATCCGATGAGAATACTTGATTGCAAGGAGGACAGATGCAAGCACATAATTGAGGGTGCACCTGTTCCGATAGATAATCTTTGTGATGAATGTAAAGAGCATAATGAATTGCTGCAAAAATTGCTCAAGGCGGCGGGTATTTCGTTTGAGATAGATCCCATGATAGTCAGAGGACTTGACTATTACACAAAAACAGTGTTTGAAATTATAGCAAACATAGACGGTAAGATAACAATCAGCGGTGGTGGTCGTTACGACAATCTTATAAGTGAGCTTGGCGGTGCGGACACATGCGGTGTCGGATTTGGCCTCGGAATTGAAAGACTTATAATGCTCCTCAAGCAGGAGGATCTCCTCCCTGAGGCAAAAACGGGCTGTGATGTGTTTATAGCATCGGCAGGTGAGGGCACGAGCGAGGCTGCTTTTGCACTTGCACAGTGCTTGCGTGAGCAGAATATATCCTGTGAGCTTGAGTACAATTCAAGAAGCTTTAAGGCACAGTTTAAGCAGGCAGGAAAATTTGATGCAAAGTATGTTGTTGTAATAGGCAGCAATGAGCTTGAGTCCGGAGAGTACAATGTTAAGAATATGTCGGCAAGCACTGAGGAAAAGGTCAATGTAAACGATGTTTGCCGTTACATTGCGGATCATTTGGGTAAATAAAAGGAGAGAAACATGTTAAAAAGAACTGTTAAATGTGCAGAATTGACATTGGCAGATGTCGGTACTGAGCAGGTTTTGTGCGGATGGGTAAACAGACGCAGAAATCTGGGTAATCTTATTTTTGTTACTTTGAGAGATATATCGGGTATCATGCAGCTCGTGTTTGACGGTGGAGACGATGCAAAGCTTTTTGAGCTTGCGGAGACACTCAGAAGTGAGTTTGTAATTGCCGTTAAGGGTAAGGTGCTTGCAAGAACTCCCGATATGATAAATAAGAACATGGCAACGGGCGAGCTTGAGTTTAAGGTAACTGAGCTTGAGATACTTGCAAAATCGCAGACGCCTCCGTTTGAGATAGAGGACGGCGCAAAGGTATCGGATGTGATCCGTCTTAAATACAGATACCTTGATCTTCGCAGACCGGAAATACAAAAGGTCATCGTAATGAAGCATAAGGTATCACAGCTTGTGTATGAATACCTTTCTGCAAACGGATTTTTGAATATAGAAACTCCGATGCTCACAAAGAGTACTCCGGAGGGCGCAAGAGACTACCTTGTTCCGAGCCGTGTTCATAAGGGTAAGTTTTATGCATTGCCGCAGTCACCTCAGCTGTTC
>CAYOGO010000156.1:0-3697 GCA_964403405.1 uncultured Lachnospiraceae bacterium
TCTATGGGAGTCAGCAAAGCAAGTTCTTAAAGGTGTTGTAGCACCACCATTATTCAAGGCTTTTATAAGCGAGACCGAAGGTGCATTTCTTAAGGATGATACCTATTACATAAAAGCAAAGAACGAATATACGAGAAATTTGTGTAATAACACTTATGCACTTGTTTCACTGAATTCCGTAAGGTCAATAAATAAATCCGTGGAACATGTTGTCTTTATGACACAGAGCGAAATAGATTCTCTACTGGAGGCTCAAAAAAATACGGTAGTTTCCGACGAACCCGTTGTTTCATCCAATCTTAAATCATTTGAAACATTCGTTGTCGGCAAGAATAGTCAATTTGCACACGCCGCTGCATCATCCGTTGCGGAATCACCCTCAAAGGCATATAATCCTTTGTTTATTTACGGTAAATCCGGCGTAGGTAAAACCCACCTCATGCAAGCCATTTGTGCAAGAGTTGCCACTGTTCACCCTGAGCTCAAGGTGCTGTACGTTACCTCTGAGGAATTTACAAGCGATTTTGTCGAGGCTGTAAGATCCAATAAGGACAGTAATTTTCAGAAGAAGGATAATTTCAAAAACAAATATCGTTCCGTAGATATACTATTGATTGACGATATTCAATTTATTGCAGGTAAAAAGGAAACTCAGGAGGAGTTTTTCAATACATTCAATACATTGACTCAGGCGAATAAACAGATAGTACTTACAAGTGACCGTCATCCTCATGAGATAGAAACTCTTGAAAAGAGAATACAATCAAGATTTGACAATGGTCTCATTTGTGATATACAACCGCCGGATTACGAAACGAGGCTTGCCATATTACAGGAAAAATCCGTGGAAATGATGATGGATATAGACAATGATTCATTATCGTTTATTGCAGAGTACTATACTGAGGGAGATGTCAGACAGCTTGAAGGAATACTTAAAAAGCTTTCTTTTACCTCGCAGCTTTCAAACTGCAGGATAGATATTCAGTTTACCCATCAGATACTCGGTATAGAGGAATACATTCCTACAACCACAAATGTTTCAATTTCAAAAATAAAAAATATTGTATCGAATTATTTCAATATAAGTTTACTTGATCTTGAGTCACAGCAAAGAAAGCACACGGTCGCATTTCCCAGACATGTTGCAATATACCTCACAAAAAAATTGCTGGGCTGGGAATTGAAAAAGATAAGCGAGGAATTCGGAGGCAGAAATCACTCCACAATAATCAATTCTCTCAATGTTGTAGAGAAAGCAATTGCAACCGATCCTCAAAAAAAGGATATTATAGACAAAGTCGAGGACCTCATTCTCAACGGTTGAATAATGTCATCAACATTTATTCAACATTGATTTATTCGGTAAACAGCGTCAAAATATCATTTTTCAACATTTGAACATTTTTTTATTTTGACATTTCAACTAGATATAAAGTGAAAAGGAGACTTAAATATGAATTTTTCATGTACACAGCGGGATCTTATATACGGCATTCAGACTGTACAAAAGGCATTACACAAAACACTGTCACCGTTCCAGCAATATATTTATATTGAAACATGTCAATCAAATGTACGTTTGGTCTCAAATTCACCTGACAGCACCGTGATCGTTGTTATAAATGCTGATGTATTTTCTCCGGGAAAAATACTTGTTCCCATTTTGATATTGAGAGATATAGTATCAAAAATGCCCGATGTCACTGTCGACATTCTTACAGATGACAAAAACTTAATGACCGTAAAATATCAGAGCATGAGGTACTCCATACAGTGTGCACCGTGCGGCTCGTTTTTCTTTGCAGAAACGATAGATTCTGACAATAAATTTACAGTAAATACCGAGGAATTCAAAAAGAGCATAGCTCAGACGTATTTTACTGCATCAATTCAGGAAACACGTCCGACGCTTAACGGAATATTGCTTAAATGTGAGCATGGTAAAATGGACCTTGTTTCGACCGACGGCTCAAGAGTTGCGATAAAGACAATACATATAAATGAAGACATTTCCTTTGAAATGATCATACCCGCACGCTTTATTCATGATATATTGAGCTCTCAAATAATATCGGACATTAATATATCCACCATTGCATTCAATGACAGGTACATGAAATATTCATCGGACAATATCACCGTAATCACAGGTCTTATAAGCGGCAGATTTATAAATTACAGGAGCATTTTGCCTGACAGTGAGGGAACTACAATGATGTGCAACAGAAGTGAATTCCTCAATATATTGGAGAGAGCCTTTTTGTTGTCCGACGAAGATCTTTATACCGTAAAATTTGACATTAATTACAGCAAGCTTTTTGTATCCTCAAACAGTGTCCAGGGGGAGGCATTTGAGGAAATATACGTAAAAACAGAGGGTGCTCCAGTAACCATTGCCTTTAATTCAAAGGCTTTTATAGAAATACTCAGAAATATAGAATACGAGCTGCTTGTGTTTGAATTTACAACGGGCACAAGAATATGCAAAATACATCCATTGGAGAACGATGATCTTATATATCTTATTTCTCCTATCAGAATATGATTTGAAAACCACACTATGTTTTGCACGCTTCAACATTTTGTTCAACATGAGTTTATTCGCTGAAATGCGTTATATTTTCGGTTTTCAACATTTGAACGTGCTCTAATACCACAAATATTTTTAAACTAAAGAGGATAAACAACTATGAAATTCACATGCTTGCAACAGGATCTGATATCATCAATACAAACAGTACAAAGGGCCGCGACCTCGAAGGGGACGTCGCCAATATATCAGTATATTTATATAGAGACCGTATCCGACGGAGTAAGGCTTATTGCCACGAATCAATCGCAGACAATAGCAAATACGATTCCCGCTCAAATAGAGGAGCACGGTAAAATATTGTTACCGTCGACATTATTCAGAGATATAATTTCCAAAATGCCGTCTGTAATGATAGAAATGAGATCAAACGAAAGAGAGCTCATGACTGTAAGCTATACAAACATGAAGTATGCAATACAGGGCATGCCCGTAGGTGAGTTTACATTTATGGATGACATTGCAAGTGAAACAAAATTTGATATAAAAAAAGAAGAATTCAAGAAGTATGTTGACAGCACATTCTTTACCGCATCCACGGAGGAGAGTAAGCCCACACTTAACGGAATTCTGTTCAAATGTGTAAGCGGCAATATGGATGCTGTAACATCGGACAGCTTCAGGCTTTCACTTGCAAAGGGCAATATCGGTCAGGACATATCATTTGAAATAGTTGTTCCTGCAAAAATATTACATGAGATACTTTCGCTCTCGGGTGATGATGATGAAACAATAAACATAGCATTCAATTCAAAATATATAAAATTGCAGATAGGGTCAACCACTCTCGTAACGGGACTTATAAGTGGAAAATTTATAAATTACGAGGCTATAATTCCAAAGAATTACAAAACAAGAATGACATGCAGTAGATCACTTTTGCTTTCCATTCTTGAAAGAGCGGTGATACTTTCTGATAAGAGTACACTTTATCCTGTAAAGTTTGAGATAGGATTTAATAAATTGCTCATATCGTCAAACAGTGAGGCAGGAGAAGCATTTGAAGAGATAAATGTGCAGACAGACGGAGATAATCTCATAATAGGATTTAATTCAAAGCAGTTTATAGAGCTACTGAGAAATGCGGATCACGAGGATCTTGTG
>CAYOGO010000157.1:0-3665 GCA_964403405.1 uncultured Lachnospiraceae bacterium
GCTGTATGGTGAGAATGACTTTTCAAAGAGCATATGCATAGCGGCAGCATGCGGCGAGGACGCAGATTGCACGGCGGGAACACTTGCGGCAACTCTGGGAATAATCATGGGAACGGAAAATATCGAGGAGAGATGGAAAACACCCATAGGCGATGAGATAAAAACAATAACGGTGGACAGAACGGGCTCGTTAAGTATTCCGTCAACCGTTACCGAGCTCACAAGACGTGTGGCAAGGCTCATGACCGTGTTTATGAATTCGTATATCAATATCAGCGAGAACGGCGAGATAAGCATCAATACAATGTCGGGCAGAGAACTCTACCTTTCAAAGGACAGAACGGCAATAAATGAATATTCGGATAAATACCCTTATATGTACGATTCGAATGTCATTGCAAAGAGGTCTGAGCAGCTTTTTAACTTGTATATATCATCCGATAAAAATATCGAGATAGCCGAGGGCGAGGAAAAAACACTGGATATTTTCTTTATGAATAGGGTTCACTTCCAGTATTGGGCTTCAATAACATTGCACCTTCCCGAGAATTGGGAGGTTAAGGGCGGAAATTGCCACAGCCTTGCAATAAGACAATATAATTCTGGCTCAATGCGTGCAAATACAAGCTTGACATTTATACCGCATGAGCTTTCGCAGGCAAAGTATAAAGCAACCGTTGAAATAGAGGCAGCAGGCTTCGTTTCAAGAATATTTGTGCCGATAACGTTTGTTGTTAAGTAATTATGCATGATGCTTTCAAAAATGCGGCGTTTCCCATCACAAGGGAGAACGCCGCGAGACTTATTGCGGACTATATTGATGCAGAGGAGCTTTTGCTGAACACATTGCACGAGATACCCCGGGAATACGACGATATACGCAATGTGTCGTATGATGCGAGATACGGGGTTGAGCTTGCGGCACTATGCGGTATTATGGACGGTGATGAAAAGGGCAATTTTGCCCCGCATTCGCTGTTGACAAGGTCCGAGGCTGATGAACTGAGCGCGAGGCTTGCATCTGCCGAGAAAAGTGCAAAGCATTCATACAGAGTTTTGTCAGCTTTTGATCTGATCAACTCACCCTTTGTGCTTTACAGCAATATGACATCAGGGCTTTGCGACAAGGGCACGATCCCGACATTGCATCTTACGCCGTACAGCACACATTCCACACCATGGTATGTGGGGATAGATGCGGCGGCATCAAATGCAGAGACATCATCCCTTTGCTGGCTTAAGATATGCCTGAGGACGGAGATGACTGTAACACCCGTGCTGAAGATAACATCGCCCGTGTACAGTGGCGAGCTTACAGCGTATTCGGTTGACGATAAGGACGGCTGTATAACGTTGATATTTAATATCAAAAAGGAAATACTTGCGTTAAGACGGGCAAATATTACCGTCTCACCCGTCTGTGGCGACACAAAGGTAAAAAGTAGGCTTCATCTGAAGTCCGTAAACGGACGTTATTTGCGTATTGCACTGTATCCGTTCGGCAACGCCGAGGATGCGGGGTGTGAGCTTGTCTATATCGGACTTTTTGCTGACAAGGATGACTGTGTGTCATACGATCCCGTTGATGATGATGTACATTTTAAGGGAAGGGATGAATTTCCACACATAGACTGCATTGCTCTTGATGACAACGTTGAGCAAATGTACAAAAAAGAGATGTATTCAAGGATCGACAGGATAAAAAACAGCAAAAGCGAGCTCTTACCGGAGGATATTACGGGCACATGCTATTTTATATCGTCTGTAAACGGTGATGATTCAAATGACGGGCTAACACCGCAGACGGCATGGCGCTCAGTTACCAAGCTTGTAGGGAAAAATGATGCTACGGATTCCATCGCCACGTATAAACACATTGTAAAGCCCGGTGACGGCGTGTTTTTTGAAAGAGGAAGTGTATTCAACTCGGAACTTAAAACGCGTTACAGCGGCAATTATGCGGTTGAAATACGTGATGGCGTTGATTATGGTGCGTACGGAGAGGGCGAAAAGCCCGTATTTACGAATTGCATGGACTATGATGGAAGCAGGAATTGGTCAGCAACGGAATACAAAAACGTCTGGAGGCTTGATGATAGGGTAGAGCTGCCGCAGACGACTGAATATCGAGGATACAGCGACATAGGAAATATTATCGTGATAGCGAGGGACGGTACCGTCGGTCACGGCATAAAGGTGCTTGCAAATGATCCGGAGGATCCGTTCAACGGCGAAAAGACGGTGGACATAGGCAATGTGACAAACGGCTTTGAAATATTCAAGTCGGGCGGCGTGGAGCTGTATGATCCGGGGTGCCTTAAGCATGAGCTTGAATATATACATGATTGGGAGTCCGGTTATGTTTATATGTATTGCAGTAAGGGTAATCCGTCGGAGGTATATGATAAGGTCATACTTGCAAAAAGAGGAGCATGCTTTTTTGAGGGCTCCGACAGCGTGATAGACAATATTGCATTCAAGTACATAGGAACATTTGGCATAAGCGTGACTGAGGCAAAGGATCTTGTGATAAAAAATTGCACCTTTGAGTGGATAGGAGGGGCCATACAGGGCGGGACGACCGTTTACGGCGGAGGCATACAAAATTGGAATAATTGTGACAGACTCCATATTATCCGTTGCTATGCAGACCAGATGCTTGATGCTGCATTCAGCACACAGGGCGGAGATCCGCAGGGGCAGACAATAATGAACGACGTCGTTATTGAGGATTGTGTTGCAGTAAATACCAATTCGAGCGTTGAGCTCTGGAATTATGCAAAGGACAATCTGCTGTGCAATGTCAGCGTAAAAAACAATTTCTTCGGTTATGCAGGCTATCATTTCGGCAATCGCAAGGTGCTTAAGGACGCATGTATATTGCAGCTCGGTATTTGTCCGGGGCAGGTGCTTGAAAATGTTGTTTACGAAAAAAATATTAACATGTTTGCTTCATCGGCATGCTATTGGGCAAGACCGTTTCTGTGCAGGGGAGATACTAACGGAACGGCATTAAGGGATAATATCTATCTTCTCTCAAACAAAAAAATGTTTATGATAACATCAAAGGACTTCAGAAACAATACCGTCCACCCGGAAAGGTACCACATGATGCTTGATGAGGAAAATATCGAAGCATTGCGTTTTATGGGGATAGACAGAGGCAGTAAGTTCTACATAAAGGATGATTTTTTGTTTGAATGTGAAATGGACGGTGTTTATGCACCTCCGTATTGGAACAAATAAAGTAATACGACCTCACACTGCATTTACAGCAAGCGGAGGTCGTATTTTTATGCTTTCATTATTACATTTTTAATGCATTTTATCGCATCATTCACGATCACATCTGAATTTGGGTTTTCGCCCCATATTATCTTTTTACGGGATGAGTCAAGCTCATATTTTCCGTCATCCGTGAGCTTCGGTGCAGGTATGATCGAAAGATCCACTGCATCCGGTACGGAAATAACAGCAGCACCCTCAAAGTCACACATTATTTTTACCCAGCCCTGCACATATTCGGAGCGTGATGCACAAACTCTCGGCAGAAAGTAGCTGTAAAATTCTCCTGCATATGATGTTCCGTTGGGGCAATCGGCAAGTGAACGGAATTCGTCGTACGTCATTTGAATTTGACCCGATCCCTTATATCCTCCATGGAG
>CAYOGO010000158.1:0-3637 GCA_964403405.1 uncultured Lachnospiraceae bacterium
GGTATGTCTTGTTTTATCAGTGTTTTTAAGCGGCTTTTGCGGATGTACACAGAGGGTAGATAACGATAGAATAAGTGTTGTGGCAACCATATTTCCGCAATATGACTTTGCAAGAGCGGTTTCAGGTGGCAAAGCGGATATAACCATGCTGCTACAGCCGGGTGAGGATACGCACACATTTGAGCCGACACCAAAGGATATTGTGGATATACAGAATTGTGATATTTTTATATACACGGGCGGTGAGTCGGATACATGGATAGACGATCTTTTGTCATCAATAGATACACGTGACATGATAATTCTGTCATTGGCGGACATTATAGGCATTGAGGATCACGATCATGAGCATCATGACCATGTGCACGAGCATGAGGAATACGATGAGCACGTGTGGACGTCACCTGCTTATGCGATAAGGATAATCGATGAGATATGCGATGCATTTTGTAAGGCGGATCCCAATAACGGTGCGGATTACATAGAGAATACAAAGAATTACATAAGCAGGATAAATGAAATTGATAGTGAGATAAAAAAAACAGTTTCAAATTCAAGTTACAAAACGCTTGTTTTTGCGGACAGATTCCCATTATTGCACTTTGTCAAGGCTTACGGCATCGATCATGAGGCGGCTTTTCCGGGTTGCTCGGGAAGCACTGAGTCAAATCCCAAAAGGATCGCACAAATGATAGATTATGTCAACGCTAACGACATAAAGGTGATATTTAAGATAGAGCTCAGTAACGGTAATATAGCAAACACAATAAGCGAGGACACGGGGGCATCTGTAAAGACGTTTTATACATGTCACAATATAACAAAGGAAGATTTTAAGAACGGTGAGACATATGTTTCGCTTATGAGCAGAAATGTAGAATTATTGAGGGAGGCGTTGAACTGAATGCATCTGATTGAATGTAAAAACCTATGCTTATCATATGACGGCAAGCAGGTAGTGAATGATCTGACCTTTGATGTTGTCACGGGTGATTATTTGTGCATTGTAGGGGAGAATGGTTCGGGCAAAAGCACCCTTGTTAAGGCACTTTTGGGGTTAAAGCAGCCTCAATCAGGCAGTATAGAGTACGGCAGCGGATTAAAACGCAATGAAATAGGATATTTGCCTCAGCAGACGCTTATTCAAAAGGATTTCCCGGCAAGCGTGTACGAGGTCGTATGCTCCGGATGCCTTAATAAAAAAACGCCCTTTTTTACAGGGATTGACAAGCTCACGGTCGAAAAAAATATGGAACTTTTGGATATTTCAAGCATAAAAAAGCAGTGTTACAGAGAACTTTCCGGTGGTCAACAGCAGAGAGTATTGCTTGCAAGAGCCCTGTGTGCGACAAAAAAGCTTTTATTGCTTGATGAGCCAGTAACCGGGCTTGATCCTGTTATGACGCATGATATGTACAGCCTTATAAGCAGGTTAAATTCCGAAAATTCAATTACGGTAATAATGGTATCACATGATATTCACTGTGCTGTGGAGCACTCAAGCAAGGTATTGCATTTGGGTGATCATAAAATGGCGTTTTTCGGTACAAAGGCAGATTATGTAGGGAGCCCCACGGGACAATATTTCTTGGGAGGCTGCGAATATGTTTGATGTAATAACGGAAATGTTTTCGTACTCATTTATGCAAAGAGCATTGATCGCAGGTATACTTGTGTCGTTATGCGCGGCATTGCTCGGTGTGAGCCTCGTATTAAAGAGATATTCAATGATAGGTGACGGTCTCTCACATGTGGGGTTCGGTGCATTGGCTGTGGCAACGGTGCTCAATCTGTCACCACTTGCGGTGTCCATACCGATAGTCGTAATTGCAGCATTTTTTCTTTTGCGGCTCAGCGAAAACAGTAAATTAAAGGGCGATTGCGCAATAGCACTTATTTCGACGACCGCATTGGCATTGGGTGTGCTTGCGGTATCGGTGACGGACGGAGTAAATACCGACATTATGAATTTTATGCTCGGAAGCATACTTGCTATGCGTCAAAGTGATGTATACCTGTGCATAGTGCTGTCTATCGTGGTCATAATACTGTTTGTTATATTCTACAACAAGATATTTACTGTAACATTTGACGAATCGTTTGCAAGGGCAACGGGTACGAACGCGGGAGCGTACAATATGCTCATAGCGTTCCTTACGGCAATCACAATAGTATTGGGCATGCGTATGATGGGCTCATTGCTTATTTCGAGCTTGATAGTGTTTCCTGCATTGACATCAATGCGGTTGTTTAAGTCATTCAGGTCCGTTATGATAAGCAGTGCGATAGTATCGGTGGTGTGCTTTACGGTAGGTCTGATACTCTCGTACATTTTGTCATTACCGACGGGTGCAAGCGTTGTGGCGGTAAATTTTGTGGTATTTTTGCTGTTCTGTGTAATTTCTGTTATAAAGAAAAAATAAAAAATTAAAGCTCACGTAATAATGCAGCGTGAGCTTTTTTGATAGTTTATGCGATAAAAAATTCTTGACAAGTTAAATTATTAGATTTATAATGTATACAATAGTTATAAACTACGAAAAATGATTTGTCGGTTCAGGGTCGATGCTTATGAAAAAACAACCGAGAAATAACTTTTATTTGATAATGATCGTGTTCCTTGCGATAGCATCCATGACAGTCTGTGCATCCTAAGAGCAGACGAAGCACTGTTTCAATATGCAGTCTATGTGGGTTATGAAAAATGACGGCGAATTGCCGGTAGATGTCATAAAAAGATCCTATAAGGTGTTCAATATGACGGAGAACCGGTTTGTTGAGTATATGGCACCCATTGGCGTAAGAGGAGTATGAGCAGGTATCTAATGATGAAATAAATGCAGCAGTTAACGCAAAGTCAGCTGAAATTTTGAAAAGTACGGTTGTTGAAAGGCTCGACTTCCCTAAAAAGTGACAAAGCATCAATAAAGTAAAAGTCCTCACAGATATGTGAGGACTTTTTTATGTTCATTTTATCAGAACAAACCTGTAATTACGCCGTTATTATCGATATCGATATTTTCTGCGGCAGGTACTTTGGGAAGACCCGGCATTGTCATTATGTCACCTGTCAGTGCAACGAGGAAGCCTGCACCGGCTGATACCTTTACATTGCGTACAGTTACGGTGAAATGCTCCGGAGCACCGAGCTTTTCGGGAGAGTCGGAGAACGAGTACTGAGTCTTTGCAACACATACGGGCAATTTGTCAAAGCCGAGGGTTGTTAATTCATCGATCTGCTTTTTAGCATTTGCAGTGAATACGACCCCGTCACCGCGATATACATTCTTTACGATGGCATCAATCTTATCCTCAATCGTACCGTCAAGCTCATATGAAAATGTAAAATCGTTTTCAAGCTCACAAAGACGAACTACCTCGTGAGCAAGCTCAATGGCACCCTTGCCGCCCTCAGCCCATACATTTGAAAGACAAACGTTTACGCCGAGCTCCCTGCATTTTTTAACAATGAGGTCTATTTCCTTGTCCGTATCAGTCGGGAACCTGTTTATTGCGACAACGGACGGCAATTTATAAACATCCTTTATGTTTGAAACATGACGGAGAAGATTCGGTATACCGTTTTCAAGTGCTGTGAGATTTTCTTGCGCAAGCTCTGTTTTTGCGAGACCGCCAT
>CAYOGO010000159.1:0-3623 GCA_964403405.1 uncultured Lachnospiraceae bacterium
CCCATTACCTGACCCATAATGCTGCCCTCAAAGCCGCCGTGGTCGTTTTCAGGAACAGTCAAAAGTTCCGGACAATCCGCCCACATATCATCGATTATTGCATATTTCACAGGGATCTGCTTATCATGAAATTCCTTTGCCTTTTCAACAAGACCCTCATGGTTTACATGAATATGCATCGCATCCCATGAGCACCAGCCAAGGTATTCAAAAACCTCGGGAAGCCTGCGTTCATCCCTCATTTTAAGACCATTGTTAAGCAATTTTGCGATAGCCTTAGCAACGCGTCTCAGCAGCTTTATCAGATCGGTATCAAATGCATACACAAATGCAAGCTGTCTGTTACATTCGCTCACATTGTTACAGTTTGTGAATGTGTAAAAGCAGAAGCCGTTTTCACAGCCACGTATGAGTGTCTTGTATGTATCATCGCAAACAGGTGTTATACAGCAGTACATATTGTCCTTTTTGATAAGCAGCTGTTGAGTATTCTTTTTTATATCCGAGAAATCGTTTCCGAAATTCGGCTTGCTCCAAAACGGTGAATACATATGCACGGAAAGATACTTTATATCCTTGTCCTTCTGCTCATATGTCATAGTTATTCCGTTTTCTCCGTCAAATCCGCCCTTGCAGAAGCCGTCGACATAGCATGCGGTCACACTTTCCGCTTCAATAAGGTCAAATTTTACACAGACACTGTCCGGTGCCTGTCCGTTATCAAGCTTGTATTCTTTACCGTTACTGTCCTTTACGGTGAGCCTGAGCTCGTTGAGATCGATCATAATATTGTCCTTTCATTTTCTCACGGATACATTCTTAAAAGGATCCGTATTTATATTTATCTGTCTTCTATCGTCGATCATCGACGAAAATTCTCTGTTTACGCTCTTATATTTTGCAGGTGCAAGCTTATTGTACGGTAACAGCTCAACATGACTGTACCCGACAACATCCGCAAGTGCCATGAGATTCTCATTCGTGTCCGTTATGCCCGGAATCAATGGGATCCTGAATGTGTGCGGAATACCCGATTTCTTGAGCATTTCAGCGTTTTTAAGAATGCGATCATTGTTGACTCCGGTATACCTTTTATGCAAATCACTGTCAAACAGCTTAAGATCCATGAAAACAAAATCACACAAGTCTATCACTCTGCAAAACACGTCGCTCTCGGCATACCCCGACGTTTCCATTGAGATATGCACCTTACCCTTGAGCTCCTTAAGCAATTCTCTGCAAAATTCATGCTGAAGCAATGGTTCACCGCCCGAAAGCGTAATTCCGCCGCCCAAGAGATTTAATGTATTGCTTTGCTTAAGCAGCTTTTCCGCCAATTTGCCGCTTTCCCATTCCGTTCCGGCAATGGAAATGAGGTCATTGGGACAAATGTGCACGCATCTTCCGATATCCTTACATTCAGGATGATTGCAAGGGCGTCTGCACAATCCGCAATTCTTACACCCGTTTGTTTTGACAAAAAGCTCCCTGTGCGGCGACAACCCCTCAGGATTATGGCACCATATGCAACGCAACGGACATCCTTTTAAAAAAACCGTCGTCCTTATGCCGTCGCCGTCATTCAATGCAAATTCCTTTATGTCAAAAATTATGCCCTTCATTATACGGAATACTCCTGACGTGCCATAACATGATCCTGATACGGCTTGTCAAGCTCAACAAAGTACGCCGACCAGCCCCATATTCTAACAACGAGCTGTCTATGAAGCTCAGGATGCAGCTGTGCATCCTTCATTGCGTCAAGGTTTACCGCATTGAGCTGCAGCTGATGACCGCCCTTTTCTATGAAGTATTTTACAAGCTGAGCGACCTTTTTTGTATTTTCGTCTGAATTGAATATTCCCGATGCAAACTCAAGCGTCAGCGGACCGCCGTTCATTGTATTTGCAACATGGGGCTTTGTAAATGACTCTATGACCGTTATCGGACCCGGTATCCGTGTAAACAGATTAGGTGAGTAATTCGTTCCCAAGGGCTCCCCGCAACGCCTTCCGTCTGCAGTTGCACCCATTGCATCAGCGTACCAAAGATAGTACATTGCCGTACCCGTACCTGCACGCCAAATGCCGCCACAGCAGTTCCGCCTGCCCTTTAACGTATTTGCAAATTGATCAAGCAGCTGTGTTGCAATGCTGTCTGCATCATCGTCATTTGTTCCCATTTTCGGAGCCTCGTACCTCAACATGTGCAAAAGCTCGGGATCATCCGCGAAATCAGTATCAAGTGCCATTATGAGCCTGTCAAATGATATTTTTTTATCCTCGTAAACGTATTTTTTGACAGCCGCAAGCGAATCAGCCGCACTCGCTATACCACAGCCGTGTATCCCGAAATTATTGTATTTTTTATCGTCACGCAATATATCCATAAACGGTGAGGGCACAAACCACAGATCCTTTACGTTTTCCGTTATTTTATCGCAAGCAGATTTGATCTCATTGTTTACTTCAGCCATAAGATCGGTAAAACTGCCACATTTTTTTCTTATTGCATTATCCGCTGCCAAAGGAAGGTTCAATGCGCCTATGTTTGCAACATCATTTCCAACGCCCGGTATTATAAATTCCCAGCACGCCGCAACAACGTAATTGACTGCGTCCTCCTTGTCATATCCGAGGCTTATGAGTGCAGGAATAACAACATCATCATTCTCATATTGAGGAAAGCCAAGTCCCACACGTGTGAGCTCCGTTGCTTTTTCGTATATTTCCAAGGGCGTTTTTGATGAGACTCTGAGATTGATCTTCGGATCTATCAGCTTAAGATCCTTGCTTGCGGCAAGGCATATTTCAGAAAGCTTGTTGAAGCAGTCGTTTCCGTTTATGTCGGTTCCGCCAAGCACCATGCTCTGACCGTTGTCGCCCTGCTGAACACCCGTATACATATCGCTGTCCTTATTGAAGGAAAGGAAGAAATCCTCAATCAACTCAAGTGCCTCCTCATATGTATATGTTCCGTTTTCTATGTCCTGCTTGAAGTACGGGTACATATATTGGTCAAACCTGCCGACGGTATTATGATAATCGCCCTCAAGCCAAAGAGAGTAGTGCAGTATTCGGAAAAACTGCAACGCTTCCCTCAGGTTTCTTGCACCGTAACGCGGGACCTGCTCCAAAACAGAAACGATATCATTCCTTCCCATTGCTTCAGCCTCATCCCTGTATCTGTCACAGAGAGAAATAATTGCCGCAATGTCACGCTTTTGATATTCGGTGGCATTCTCAATATCCGCAAGCAGACCTCGTGATATTGTTTTTGCATAATCGGGTGACAAATTTGACACGTATCCAAGCTCGTGTATGTAATGCTTTGACTTGATCTCGTCCCACTCCTCCTTTGTAAAGCAATCGGGAAGCGTGGAGTTAGTCCTCATCAATACGATCTTTTCATTTGGATGTATATGGGGCACCTCATGCTTGCACATGTATTCAAAGCGTCTGCACATTCTCTCCTCCGGCGAAAGACCCTCTTCGGAAAATATTTTTGAGAAATCAATATCGCACGACGATCTGAAATTATGGTGTGCCCTTTCGATTATATAGTAGTTGTATAAATTCTGATCCATACAGTTTCCTCCGATAATAATGTATGTATATTATAAC
>CAYOGO010000160.1:0-3605 GCA_964403405.1 uncultured Lachnospiraceae bacterium
CATAACGCACAGCTCTGCTCTTGCTGAAGTTCATTGCTTTTGTATTGTTTGCATCACCCATCTGCTTTCTTATAAACGACATTGAAATGATAAAAACGATTATAAGCAAAACATACGGCAGGAGAGTCAACCACCACGGATATGCCGCAGGTTCGGTCGGCACCATTTTGAAGGAAAAATCCTTAGATGTTACTGCGCTTATGCTTACATTTTTATTTTCCGCCGTTATTTTGAGTGCATCCTCATAAAATATCTCTATTGACGGTATCGTCGCAACAAAATCGTATCTTTTTGGAAATACGGATGCAAATTTTGAATCCTTGTTTATTCCGTACACAACAACACTGCCGTCAACGGTCGCTATCGTATCTATTTGCTCCTGCCTTACCATTTCAAGGAACTCTGTATAACTTACCTGCTTGCCCTTACCGCTGTTGCTTGAAACGGAAAGAGCAAGTATCAGCACGAGCAATACAAGTATTACTATAAAACCCGGACCCTTTAAAAATTTTTTCATTTTATGTTTCCGTAAAACTGTCTGTTTACGCCTTTCTTTTTATTTTTATGTAAAAATCACCTTAATATGATATAAGATCACATTGATTTCTGTATGAATTTTATCTGACAAATTCATTAAATTTATATGAGCTCAGGCTTTATTACAAGTATATCCTTGAGATTACGGTATTTTTCCGCATAATCCAGACCATAGCCTATAATAAATTCGTTCGGAACATGGAAGCCCACATAATCCGCCTTAAAATCTACCTTTCTGCCCTCGGGCTTATCAAAAAGAGTTACTATTTTGATGCTGTTTGGATTTCTTGCCGTCAAAACATCCTTGATGTAGGAAAGCGTCAGACCCGAATCCACTATATCCTCAACTATGAGCACATCAAGCCCCTCTATGCTCCTGTTAAGATCCTTTACTATTTTTACAACGCCCGACGTTTTTGTTGAGCTGCCGTAGCTTGACACTACCATAAAATCTATCTGCAAAAGATTATCAATTTCCCTTGAGAGGTCAGTCATAAAGTACACACAACCGTTAAGTATACCAACCAAAAGCAGGTTTTTGCCCTCATAATCCTTTGTTATTTGCTCGCCAAGCTCACGTATTCTCTGCTTTAACTGTTCCTCGCTTATAATTATTCTGCCGTACTTGCTGTTATCCATGTTTACTCCTTGTCCGAAATTATTTCAAGCATCAATATTCTGTTTGTTGCAGAAGTAATTCTGCAATCCTCACTTATACAACATCCGCCCACCCACATTATCTTATTATTATGGGCAAAAAGCGGTATTTTATCTCTTTGACTGAGCGGTATTTTTTTATCTATAAAAAGATCCTTCAGCTTTTTTACGCCGTTCATACCAAAAGGACGTATTCTGTCCCCATTTCTCCTGTTTCTTACCGTTACAGTGTCAACATCTTCATCAACACTCACATATACTGTGCTTTTTGTTGCGGCTCCGCGCGACTTCACCTCGGTGACCCTGACCTTTACATCCGCCTCCGTTATATTCACAGTTGAACCAACCCTTACAGAATACTCAAAATCGCCGCATTCATCCGTTACGGTAAAACATACCCCCCTCTGTTCAATGCATACACGGCAATTTCCCACGCTTGTTGTTGCTCCCGACTCGGACTCACACAGCATCCTTATACAATTATCTATGTGGACCATGTGGACATCCTTCAACGGTACTGACAATCTTTCAAGCACACAACGTATTATTCTGCGTTTTACGGAAATATGCTGTGACTTAAAATGCGCTCTGTCCAGCACTATGCTTTTATCGTCGCTTACTACGATGCACTCCGACAATATTCTTTTTGCCTCAGCGTCTATAAAATCATTATCATCCGAGCACAGCTCGCACAGACGCTGCAATGCATGCTCCACTGACGGATTGAACCTTTTTTTGATATACGGTAAGAGCTCAAGCCTTATCTTGTTGCGCGTATAGAGCAGCTCACTGTTTGTTTTGTCCGTGCACCAATGTATATTTTTCTCGGTAAGATAAGCCTCTATCTCATCTCGTGAGGTCTTTATGAGAGGTCGTATATACTTCCCCCTCATTGGCCTTATTCCGCACAGACCCGTGAGTCCGCTGCCACGCAATATATTGAACAGCAATGTCTCACAATTATCATTCATATGGTGCGCCGTTGCTACCTTATTTGCGGAAAGCTCCTCTGCAACAGCTTCAAATGCGGAATATCGAACCTTTCGCCCCGCCTCCTCTGATGTCAGATGCTCCTTGCTTGCAATGTCGGCAACATCAAACCTGAATGACCTGCACAAAATACCCTTTTCTCTACAAAAGTCCTCGACATACTGCTGGTCGTTATCGGCATCCTCACCTCTCAAGCAGTGATTTACATGCACAACGCACAAATAAATGTTTTTTTGTCTTGATATATCATACAGCAGATCCAACAGCGCCATTGAATCAGCCCCACCCGAAACTCCGACAACGATACGGTCACCGTCGGAGATCAGATCATATTTTGATATAGTTTCGTACGCACTGCAAAGCACCTGTCCGACCCACCTGTTTTGTATAATGTTTACTCCATATTATATCATAAATATTGTAAAATTACAATATTCAAAATTAAAAAAAACGGAGAATTGCGAACGGTGTACCCTCATATTTTTCGGAAAAAAGTGACTTTTGTAAATAAACATTGAAGTGAAAAAGACATATTGCAAATTACAGTTTGAGAGCATGGTAACAAGGTCATCGGTATGCTCTGCTGCAATGCAAAAAACACCCCAAAAAGAATTATAACTCTTTAGGGTGTGTGTACTGCTGGTGCTCAACTGCTTGCTCAGCCAGTAAAAACGCAGATATCTTCGTTGCCTGTAATGTCAATACTCTCTCCATCCATAAACTGAACTTTAATATAATGCTGTCAGCATGATTATATCACCGCACTCGTGATTTGTCAATAAACGGCTGTGTTGCAAATAATGATGAAGTGTGGTAAAATATACATTGACAAGGGATATTGCTATTGTCATAAAAAATACAATGAGGACAAAAACATGGGAATGAAAGACAAAATGCACACCTGTGAATTATATCTTCCGGGTGATGACGAAATAATGCGTGAACAAGAAAAATGCCTCGATCTGCTCTTTGATTTTAATTCGACCCGTCCAACACAAGGCGAAAAAAGACAGGAGTTGCTCAAAAAAATGTTTGCCGAAATAGGCGAGAACTGTTACATTGAGCCACCGTTCCATGCAAATTGGGGCGGCAAGCATTGCCATCTCGGCAAAAACGTGTACGCAAACTTTAACTTGACATGTGTTGACGATACGCACATCTATATTGGCGACTACACGATGATAGGTCCCAATGTAACGATTGCCACGGCAGGTCACCCCATACTGCCGCAATTACGCGAAAAGGCATATCAATACAACGCGGCCGTTCACATAGGCAAAAACTGCTGGATCGGCGCAGGTGCGATAATATTGCCCGGGATCACTATCGGTGACAACACGGTAATAGGTGCAGGCAGTGTGGTCACAAAGGATATACCATGCAATGTTGTTGCGGTGGGCAATCCATGCAGAGTATTGCGT
>CAYOGO010000161.1:0-3595 GCA_964403405.1 uncultured Lachnospiraceae bacterium
CTGCAACAACATTGGTCTTGACTATGTTTCTTGCTCACCGTTCAGAGTACCGATCGCAAGACTTGCTGCTGCTCAGGCTGCTATCAAGGAAAGCAAAAAGTAATTTTTATTATTTTCGGGTACCCCCCATTTGTAAAACAAAATCAAATAAGACCTTGCAGAAACACTATCTGTGAGGTCTTTTTTTACGCAAAAATCACCTTGCTATCCGATGAAAACGTTTACAAAACTGTGATTTTATAAGCGTTTTTAATACGTAAAAATTCAATTTAATATACCTTAAAAGATGGTAATGAGGTGTGCCCGATGACAACAACGATGACACGCCAAACAGCAAAAAATACGTACACATATACAAATGGCTTGCTCACGAGAATAGTGCATAACGATACTTCGACGTCAAAAAGCGAAACGTATAATATTGTATATAACGTGTGCGGAAGAATATCGACAATAGCAGTCGGAACGCAAACACTCATTACATATGAGTACTTCAATAACGGTGCGGGAAGCCTCACCAAAACGACCTACTGCAATGCGGATTACGAAACATATACCTATGACGTTTGGGGGAATATGATAAAGCAATATTCCGGCACAACATTGAAGTACGAGTACACATGCGACGTAAGCGGAAGCATAGTGACCGTAATCGATTACGAAACAGGCAGAACCAAAAAGCAGCTGTACGCCACAAACGGAGAATTTGTCGGAACTGCAGTCGTAGACGACCAAGCAAAAACTATATTGATGCTCACGGAAGAAGACACGTACAAAATCGGCACGGAAATCTTTGATTTTAACGGCGAATAAGATTATGTGTACGACGCATTGGGCAGAATATCAAGCGAAAGCTTGAGAAACGGCGATATTGAGATAATATCCAAGAAATTTGATTACGTTGACAAGACAAACTCTACAAATTTCGTCGGAAGAGAGAACTTTTCAAACGGAAGTGAATATTCGTATGAATACGACGCATTGAATCGCTTGACAACAGTTAAGGAAAGTGGCATAATAAAACTGAAATATACGTATGACAGCATGGGAGGACTCACACGTGAGGATAATGCCTATGCGAATAAGTCCTATGTTTACGAATATACGACAAACGGCAATATTCCTTTAGTGTATGCAAAAATAGCAAGAATGTGCGCGTTTTTTGTTTGCTGATACATTTGCATTAAGCATGGCTATGTACGCATACGCAGCTATAGGAGCATGTTTTTCAAGTGATATAAATATCAGCTCGTGGTGGAACCGGATAGGGAATCTTATGAAAAACCGATTGAAAGCTTCAAAGTTGGTTAATAACCGAATTAAATCTTATGTATTATCTTTTTTGTGTTTGGAACGAAAATACTTTTTTATATTTGCAAATTGTGATAGATTTAATATAGTTTAGTATTATTTGGGTGAATGTTTTTCGCAAAGATCCAAGGAACTTTGTGAAAAAGTGTTGACAAAACAAATGCGGTTGCTGTATAATATAAGCACAAGTATATATGTAAATAAGTGGATCCGCGGTATATTTCACACCTTGGATCCACCTTTTTATGTTCAATTTACATTAAGCCGTGACTCTTTTACAAATGCCAATCGTCATCATCACTTTGATCACTCGGTATAACGGTGACCTGAGCCTTGTTTATTCTGTGGTCGGAAATATCCGTTACGGTGATCTCCACGTTGTCGGTCGTCACGTTTATTGTTTCCCCGGTAACGGGAATTTTACCAGTTATGTACATTACGAGACCTGCAATGGTGTCATATTCCGGGTTTTCCTCATCAAGGCTTGTGCCAAGCTCGGAATTGAGCTCCTGTATCGTTACGGTGCCGTTTACGGAATATGTATTTTCGGCAATCTTTACGATATCGGCAGCTGTATCCTCCTCATCGTCGTATTCGTCGTTAATATCACCGACTATCTCCTCAACAAGATCCTCCATTGTAACTATGCCGGAAAATCCGCCAAATTCATCAAGCAGGAACGCCATTTGATGGTTGCCGGCTTTCATTTCCTTAAAAAGCTCGTTTGCACTTATGTATTCGCTTGCAAAAAATGCGGGACGCTTGATCTCATTGAGATCTATTGAGTCAAAGCTGTGATTGTGAGCGTATATCAACAGATCCTTTACGTTTATAACGCCTATGATGTTATCAATAGAGTCCTTGTAAACGGGAACTCTTGTGAATTTCTTGTTGAGTATAGATTCTATGTTTGTGTCAGTATCATCGTCAATATCCACCATAAACACGTCAACTCTCGGGATCATGAGGTTGCTGCCGTTGAGATGATAGAACTTTAATGTCGATTCTATTATTTTCTGTTTGTCCTCGCCTATTGAACCGTCATTTACACCTTCTGTAACAACGTCAACAATATCCTCGTCGGATATTTTGTCATTATCGTTGCCATTGTCTATCCGGAGCAGCTTTGCAAGAAGATCACAGCTGCCTGAGAGCAATTTAACAAAGGGTGAAACAAAAAATTTGACCGCAAGCAATATGCCTGCAAATTTCATTGATGTTGTTTCCGGATTTCTTAAAGCGATACGCTTTGGAATAAGCTCACCGAATATCAATGTGAAATACGACAATATGACCGTTATGATTATGACGGATATCGTGTCGCCGTATGGTATACTCAGTGACATGAGCCAATTACCGAGACTTTCTGACATTGCAACGGATGCCGTTGCCGATGAGAAAAAACCGGCAAGGGTTATACCAACTTGAATGGTAGAAAGAAATTTTGTTTCGTCGCTTGCAAGCTTTTCAACATTGCGGGCTTGCTTGTTGCCCTCAGCGGCGAGTCTTTTGATCTTGTTTTTATTTGCGGATACGACCGCCATTTCAGCCGCAGCAAAAAACGCATTGACAGCAGTAAGTAAAGCTATCAGCAAAAGCTGAGGCATAAAATTTGCAGTATCTGCATCGGGATCGTCAGATGATTCCATTTTTAATAAATCTCCTTTTGTATGCGTTATACTTTTCAAGTGCACACTACGTAATTGTATCATATATAAAAAATTTTGTCAATATCATTTTATGCGGAATAAAGCGTGGAATGCAACGTTTATGTTCAAAACTGTGCAAAACGGAGGAAAAATATAAAAAATTTCACTTCTTTGCAAAAAAAATCATCCTACCTATTGACAAAAATTGAAATTGAGGTTATAATATTATAGCTACATATGGTGGATTAGTGTGGTATAAGGGGTTTGTATGACTTTAGATGTTGTTGACTCAATGAAGAAAAAAGGTGCCGTTACGGAGATAGAGCTGAGCGGCAGTGTTGAAGCCTTTGAGTACCTTGGAGAGAAAATATCATTTGATGGTAACGTCGTGCTGAAGGGTAAATTCTCCAGAGAACAAAGTAAATGCTACATGTTTGAGGGTATAGTCACGGCGAGTGTCATGCTTACTTGTGGCAAGTGTTTGGGATGGTATACTGTCGATACCGAGTTTCCAGTTGAGCTACATTTTTCTCAAAAGGAAAAGGCTATCGACGATGATCTTGATATGTACTATACCGACGGTGATACCGTATGTTTTGACGAAGCGGTGCAAACCAATGTTATAATGAATATTC
>CAYOGO010000162.1:0-415 GCA_964403405.1 uncultured Lachnospiraceae bacterium
GTTAAGCTGAAAGACACATTCAATGATAATACCGACTACTATAAGCTTGAAGAAGAGCAAGAGGACACAGAGGAAGAATAAATGAAAAAGCAGATTGCAAATATAATTACAGGATTTCTTTTATTTTTATTACCATTCACATTACATTTTATTGCGTAGAATATAGTGTTCCCATAGTATGTGCAATGGCAAGTATTTCTGCAATTCAAGAAAAATATTATATAGTGAGAAGGCGTGAAATAGTATAAACCTATAAAGCCGATTAGTCGAACAGTTGCCTTTTACAAGCGACGGTTTTTTTATGACTTGACTTATTGAATTAGTAGTTGTATCATTTGTGTGGTATCTCTGCTTAAATAATAGAGTTTGTCTATTATATGGGCATCATGCGAAATTTATTTCTGCATTGTCGACC
>CAYOGO010000162.1:425-3557 GCA_964403405.1 uncultured Lachnospiraceae bacterium
ATATTCTTAAACGCTGACTTTTTGAATATAAATTGGTATAATAAGAATTGTAAATGCTGACATGTCGATTAAAAGGGAGTGAAATTTATGAAACTCAAGAGAGAGTTTTATGAAAAACTGTATTCTGCTCCGAGCAGCTGTCTGACATAACGACAGATCGTTTCGGAATAAGAATCATGGAGCTGTTGATATTTCTGCACGCATTTGGACTCTCAAAGTATAACGAGAGCTTGCGGTTCGCAGGAAGGTCCGGACTGCTGAATTCAGTGAAAATGCTTTAATTACGGAAAAAGAAAGGATCTGTCGGAGAATATCTCTGACAGATCCTTTTGTCGATCGTATTTTTATTGCTCATGCGAGATTGTGCCAAACGTCCTGTACGTCATCGTTGTCCTCAAGATTGTCGATCATCTTCATGAATCTTTCGGACTGCTCATCATCAAGCTCTATCGTGTTTTGAGGAACCATTGCAACCTCAGCAGAAGTGATGTTGTATGTGCCTGAATCCTCAAAAGCCTTGCTTACAGCGGCAAAATCCTCAACGGATGTGTATACTGTAACAAGTGCCTCGTCAATATTAATATCGTCTGCACCGCTGTCAAGTGCGAACATTGTGATCTCATCTTCGTCAATATCACCGGGATCGTCATATTCTATCTCAATAACGCCCTTTTTGTCAAACATGTACGAAACGCAGCCCGTTGCTCCGAGATTTCCGCCGAACTTATCAAAAAGGTGTCTTACTTCACCTGCTGTACGGTTTCTGTTATCCGTAAGAGTATTAACTATGACTGCAACACCGCCAATGCCGTAGCCCTCGTAAGTAACATCCTCGTAGTTGATTGTGCCGAGCTCACCGGAAGCCTTTTTGATGCTTCTCATTATTGTATCGTTAGGCATGTTGTTGGCACGAGCCTTTGCAATAACGTCACGAAGTCTTGAATTGCTTTCCGGATCCGGACCGCCTTCCTTTATTGCAACTGCCATTTCTCTGCCTATTTTGGTAAATGATTTACCCTTTACGGCATCTGTCTTTTCTTTTTTTCTTTTAATGTTAGCCCATTTTGAATGTCCTGACATATATAAACCTCTCAATCAGTATTGTAAATCTTAATTAGTCAACCTTAATATTTTATCATAAAAAACGAAAATTGTAAATAGATTTTTAGGAAAATTCCGATTTTTCATATACGAAAATCTGTTTTTTCGTAAAAATCAAGCTTAAAGAGCGAGCAATTTATAAACGATACGCTCAAATTCAGCTTTAGCCGCACTCGTCATTATCTCAAGCGTGCCTTTTGATGTGCTGTCCGAAATAAGTCCGTTTTCCGTAAGCTTGTGCTTTGTTTCCCTTGCTGTACCATGCGCACCGTCAAATATGGTCACATCATCGCCTATATTTTTTGATATGATATCCTTTACAAAAGGATAATGAGTGCAACCGAGCACAACACAATCAACATTGTTTTTATATGGTGCCAATAGCTCATGTATATAATCATCCACGACAAGGTCATTCACATGTCCCTGTTCTATAAGCCCTGCAAGCTCATGGCAGGGAAGACGGACTATTTCGCATGAGTTTTTGTATTTTGTTGCCAATGTCGTAAACCTATGCTCATTCAATGTTGCCGGTGTTGCCATAACGAGTATTCTTCCTCCGGGAAAACGCTCCGTGGCAGGTTTTATAGCGGGTTCAACGCCGATTATGGGGATATTTGTATATTTACGTCTTATGTCGTCAATGGCAACGCTTGTTGCTGTATTGCAGGCGATAACAAGTGCCTTTGCGACATTCACGAGCTGCTCCGTATGCTGCATCGTGAGAGCACGTATCTCATCATGGGACCTTGAGCCGTAAGGTGCATTTGCGGAATCACCGAAATATATGTAATTTTCGTTTGGCATCTGATCAAGCAGCTCACGGAGCACGCTCACTCCGCCGACACCTGAATCAAAAACCGCAATAGGTAGCCTGTTGTTTACCATGTTTCAAAACCGCCTTTGCAAAATAGTACAGTCGCATGACACTTACTTAATTATACATATATTTTTCGTTTTTGTCAACTGTTTCGCAGGGTTTATTTTCGGGAATTTACAGTGAAACAAAATGCGGCAGATCCACACAATAAACACTTGACAAAATACAAAAAAGCTGATATAATAAAGAAAATAATGACTGTGACGGAGAGAGTAGGCATTTTTACCGAGATCAGAGAGAAAAAGCCTTGGGCTGAAAGCTTTTTCGCGAGGTACTGTGCTGAAGTTCACTCCCGAGTTCCCCGTTGAAGCTCACCTGAGTGTGTAGGCGGTGGCGTTTGGCGGCGTTACACGCTTAATGAGTAAAAATTTGGGTGGTACCGTGAGCTTGTCCCTCGCCCCTTTTATAGGAGCGGGGGCTTTTTATATGCATTTAATCGGAAAGGATATACAGTATGGAAGAACTTAGATCACGTCTTGAGGAAGAATTGGATAAGGCGTGCAATGTTGATGAGGTTGAAAACTTAAGAGTTGCATACCTCGGTAAAAAGGGTTATATTACTGACCTTATGAAGAATCTCAAGGACCTCAAGGGTGATGAGAAAAAGACATACGGTCAACAGGTAAATCAGCTTAAGGTAAAAGCGGAGGAGATCATTTCACAGAGGATAGAAAAGCTCAAAAAGCTTCGTATAGAAAGGATGATTGCCGATACTGAGCAGTACGACGTTACTCTCCCAGCAAATATTGATGAGCAGGGCTCATATCATCCAATAACTCTTGTGCAGAGAGAGGTTGAGGAAATATTTGCAAGCATGGGCTTTACGATAGAGGATTATGACGAGATAGTTGACGATTACCATTGCTTTGAGGCATTGAATATTCCAAAGCATCATCCGGCACGTGATATGCAGGACACATACTATCTTGATAACGGTCAGTTGCTTAAGACACATACATCGGCTGCACAAAACGCAATTATGAGAAAATACGGTGCTCCACTCAGAGCAATATTCCCGGGCAGATGCTTCAGAAATGAATCGACCGATGCTTGTCACGAAAATACATTCTTTCAGATGGAGGGAATGATGATAGATGAGAATATATCTATCTCAAATCTTATTTATTTCATGAAGGTAATGCTTTCCGAGG
>CAYOGO010000163.1:0-3528 GCA_964403405.1 uncultured Lachnospiraceae bacterium
GAGGAGGGCGGCGTAAGAGACCGTTTTATGGCGGCAAAGGCTGAGCTGCCCGACGAGGTCACTGTTATAAGACCGTTTAATGTGGATGCATTTGAAGAATCAAACAAAAACACATTTTATGTGTCACCCGACGGTGATGATAATAATTGCGGTTGCGAGGACAAGCCACTTGCAACACTGAATGAAGCGGTAAACAGGGTAAAAAACAAAAACGGTGCTAAGATCGTTCTTCGCGGCGGAAATTATACCGTAAACGAGACTGTAAAGCTCACTGCTGAGCATTCGGGAACCGTGGAGTCACCGCTCATCATTACCGCATATGATGGCGAGACACCGTATATTTCCGGAGGAACACCCATATCGTATGATGCATTTGAAAGGGTTACCGATGAAAATGTACTTAAGAGATTGCCTGCTACTGCAAGAGAGCATATACTTGTGTGTGATCTTAAAAAGCTTGGATTGACTGATTACGGCACTGTGGACAAGCGTGGTACAATGTTTGTTGTCAACGGAGACCGATATACGTACGCAAGGTACCCCAATGAGGGCGCGAGTGAGGAGAGGCTCTGCATGCAGGACAGAGTCATAAATTCCGGAGATAATGGCAAGCCGTGGGAGCTTGGCGAGTTGGATGACAGGTGCTTTGAATGGGAATGGAATAATGATATGTGGGTCTATGGTACATTTTTCTATGAATGGACGCATACCTACATGAAGCTCGGCAGTATAAACAAGGAGAACAAGACCATCACGGGCGATATGAGCGATCATCACTATCATCCGATACATTATCAGGCTGATTTCTCACACTATTTTGTAAATGTGCTTGAGGAGCTTGATGTCCCGGGCGAGTGGCATCTTGACAGAACCAACGGTCTGATATATGTATATCCTTTGCATGGAGCATTTGAGCCGACGGATGACATAAGGATCATAATATCCGGAAGGGCAAACGAAAAGGATATTATTATTGCTGATCATGTTGAAAACGTCATAATCAACGGACTTGATATAGGCAGAACGAACGGTGTCCCGATAAAAGCCACTGACTGTGAGCAATTTCTTGTTCAGCGCTGCAGATTTACATCGTATTACAAATATATAGCAATTTTCGGCGGACACCGGAACGGTGTGATCGCATCACGCATGGAATATTTTGCATCGCCTGCAATAGATATAGAGGGAGGCGACAGGCTGAATTTTGTTCCGAGCAACAATTTTGTGCAGAATTGCATTTTGTTCAATTCAAAGGTACCTGTTGGAATTTCGAGTGACTCAGGCGTCGGCAATGTTGTTTCTCACAATTACATGTATAATTGCGGCATGGGTGACGGCGGAAACAACGAGTGCATAAATGAGTACAATATAGTTGAGGGCGGCGACACCGAGACGAGCGATTCGGGCATGATATATGTTGCGGGCGGAGGCTGCTCAAGCTGTGCAAATCATTTCAGGTATAATTATTTCTTTGATTTTGCAAAGCTTGATTACGGCATATATTTTGATGATATGTCAAGAGGTATGTATGCGTACGGAAATATTGTGGTCGGAAACGGTGTTAACCCGGGTCACGAGGATAAAAATGGCAAATGGTGGCCGTCGGGCGGAAGAAGCTATAATCACCACAATGGCGGAGAGCATGTTTATTACAACAATATAAGCATTGATGCAGGATATTTTGCATTTGGTGGTGATCATACGTACTACTTAAAGCCGTTCGGAGAGTGGAAAAGCTGGTGCAACGGCATGGTAGGCGCATCGTTGGACAAGCGAACGGAGATATACCTCGGAAGAAACCCAACTTACAGGGATTTTTGTGAGGCACTTGATCAGTGGACTGAAGATATAAAGGATCCCGACTATGTTCCGGGCTCAGGCTGGGCGGAAATGAGATTGCGAACAGCTTGGTGTAATCATTATGAGAATAATCTCATTGTCAGAGCGGACAGACCGTATAAGCTTGATTTCGGTGAAGCAACAGCAACGGGTCTTGAAACAAATTATATTACGGATGACGATCCGGGCTTTGTTGATTGGGCTGCAAGGGATTACAGATTTACGCTTGATGCGGATGTGTACAAGCATATTCCGGATTTTGTTCCGCCGCCGTTTGAAAAAATGGGTCCTGTGGATGATTTTGATGAATAAATAAAAAAATGGAAAGCAATAAAGAGCAAGAACGGAAATTTATTCCGTATTCTTGCTCTTTTTTATTGTGCATTGGTGAAACTTATCCTATGCGATAACGCCGCAGAGGTACAGATTCATTTTATTGTAAAGATCGACAAGCTCGCTGTCATATTTGTTGAATTCCTCAGTGAATGATTCAAGACTGCTTCCGTATGTATCAAGAACTCTGTTTGACAACTTTAAGTAGGTCTGATAGTATTCCTTCAGTACGGAATATGCCTCCTTGTATTCTTCGGGAGGCGATGTCAACTTCATCATCATTTTGCTGATCTCCGTCTGAGTGCTTTTGAGCTCAAGCTGAGAATTCATAAAATCACTATTTGAAAATAAATTATCGAGAGCTTGGTTGAAATCAACAAATTCACCGTTTACATATGTATATTTGATCGTTTGCTGATCATACTCGTTCCAAATGGCATCATGCCAAACATTATTTATGAGGTTTCCCATATTTTCGGCAGATACGCCGCTTAAAAGAATTGAGGCAGTTACCGTCTTCATATTTTCAAAATATTCCGTTTTGTCATTCAACTTATTCTTTTTTGCTGAAAGCACAGATGCAGTTACCATCGCTGCCGCACACAGTATTATGGCGGTAAGCGATAATGCTATGATCATGCGTGAAATACGGTATACACTTTTTTAGAAGTAAATGAATAATTACAATGCGGACATGACGCTGTATTGTTGTCGAGCTGATTTCCGCAATTCGGGCAAAAATTCGATCCCATTTTTTATTTTTGATGCTGTGTTATATAAGCGCACGTTAGGCGAAGGATACTATCACTAATATCAATAAACAGAAGACGATAGGAATCGTTATGGCTGTTATTGCACACTTAATTGATACTCGTGCTCTTTTTGGGTCGCTGTCATGATACGCAATAAGCAATATCAGTCCGACGATCGGAATAATAAAGATTAAGATACCAAACTACACGTATGATATTCCGTTGTTACTCCTAACAACATCATTATGAAGCTTTTCTCCGCAATTAGTGCAGAAATTTAAGCTGTCATCGTTCAGTGTTCCGCAGTTTTTACAATCCATGCCAACATATCATCACTTTGTGTATTATTTTATTTGAATATCCGTTAAAAACGGGTTTTAACGCTTGTAGACGAAAACAAAAATAGCGACAACCAAAGTCAATGCGCAAAAAAACGCAAGCTCCGACTGCCGCCGCACAGATCAACAAAAATGGAAAGCCACCCATATTTACTTGATACTTAAAGCAAATACGGAAAACTGGTACATCTCACCCGTTGAAAATAGCATTTGATACCGATATTCCAGTTAAATTGTGTAGCACACTTATTATATAATAAATGTCA
>CAYOGO010000164.1:0-3527 GCA_964403405.1 uncultured Lachnospiraceae bacterium
ATGTTGAGAGGACTTGTGCCTGTCCGCGCGGAGTCATAACAAACTCATCTTGCAGAGGTAGCTTTTGATTCATCTCGTCATAAAAATCCTTTTCGTAATTGAGACAGCATATCAGCCTGCCGCAAAGTCCGGATATTTTTGACGGGTTTAACGACAAATTCTGCTCTTTTGCCATTTTTATTGAAACCGATGCAAAATCACCGAGAAATTTTTTGCAGCAGATCTCATTTCCGCATGCGCCCAATCCGCCAAGCATTTTTGTTTCGTCTCTGACTGCTATCTGACGTAATTCTATCCTTGTTCTGAAAAGTGTTGCAAGGTCCTTTACGAGCTCTCTGAAGTCGACTCTGCCGTCGGACGTGAAATAGAATATCAATTTTGTGCCGTCAAATGTATATTCCGCATCAACGAGCTTCATATCGAGTTGATGCTGCTCTATCTTTTTAAGACATTTGTCAAATGCGTCCTTTTGTCTTTCAAGATTGTTTGCAACATTCCTTTCATCCTCGGGGGTTGCAATACGTACCACCTTTTGCAGTGGTTGAACAATGTCTTCCTCGGGAACATCACGTATTCCGATTACTGTCTGACCGAATTCTATTCCTCGTGCGGTCTCAACGACGACATTGTCATTCTTTTTGATATCCAATCCGTTTGGACTGAAGTAGTATATTTTTTTTGTAGATCTGAATCTTACACCAATTACTTCCAATTTGTATTCCTCATCGTTATGATCAAATAATGATCTTCTTTCTATATATTAAATTTACCATTTTAAAAGCGTATTTTTTATGCAGAGCAGATATGATACGTTTCCGTTCAGCATTTTTTCGGTCTGTGCTATCTCGTTCAAAAAATTTACTATGCGTTTAAGGTCTGCGGATTTTGCAATGGCGGATATTAGCGATATTTTATCCTTATTGAATATGCCTTCGGTGTTACCGCAAAGCTTGCAGATGCATGCATCGCGCATTATCTCATTGAGTATATAAATGAACCTCAATGCGCTTTCTCGGCTGTCAATGCTCTGTACGGAATCAAGGATCGCTTCCATATTGTTTTTCATGAGTGCTTCGGCGGAGGAGAGCACCATATTGCGGAATGTGCCGTCATCCGTAATGTAAGAGATCAGCCTGCCTGGGTTACCCTGAGCTCTGCTTACAAGATTATCGACCTCCAAAGATGATAATTCGGGAGAATGCTCAAATATTATTTTTTTCAATGCACTGTCGGAATACGGTGTCATTGATATCGTTCTGCATCTTGATATTACCGTTGCAAGCATTGCATAACGGCTTGATGATAAAAGAAAAAACACAGCGTGCTCGGGTGGCTCCTCTATGAGTTTGAGCAGAGCATTTTGTGCCTGCTGAGTCATTTTTTCGGCATCCTTTATTATATACACCTTTTTTGATCCGATATACGGTGAGGTGTAGACGCCGTCAGCCATGTCACGGATATCCTTAATACCTATGGAAGCTCTGTTTTCGGTCGAAACAACGGTGACATTCGGATGAGCGGATAATGACTCAAAATAGGAGCAGCATGCACATTCTCCGCACGGAGCAGTGCCATGAGGGTCCTCACACAACAATAATTGGGCGAATGCGTTTGTAAGTGTGAACTTACCTGAGCCCTTGTCACCCAATATCATGTAGGCGTGTGATACCTTACCTGATGTAAAGTCATTCAGCAATGTTTTTGCCGTATTCGTTGCCGTAAAAATCTCTGTGTTCAATAGGATCAGACCTTTCTGCGTTCCATTTCCGAGAGAATATCATCAAACATTTTGTCAGGTGATTGTGTTGCATCTATGATGCATATTCTGTCGGGATATTTTTCAGCTTGCATAATAAAACCGTCTCTCACACGACGCTTGAAATCAATGCCTTCAAGCTCAAGCCTGTCCGATTCACCCCTGCCGGAGACCCTTTGTTCACTTATTGCAAGCGGAAGGTCGAGCAGAAATGTAATATCGGGCTCCACATTGCCTACAACTATGCTGTTTACGGCATCGAGCACGGACTCATCTATTTTTCTGCCTGCAAGCTGATAAGCATATGAGGAATCGTAATATCTGTCGCAAATTATGCATGTGCCGTTATTGATATTCGGCAATATGACTTCATTTATATGCTGTGCTCTGTCAGCATAGTAGAGCATAAGCTCCGCCATGGAGCAAAGAGCGACATTTCCCTTGTCAAGCAGAATACCCCTTATTTTGTTGCATATATCACTGCCGCCGGGCTCACGTGTCACAATAACGCTGTGCCCGTTATTTTCAAGATGTTTTTTCAAAAGCTCGATCTGTGTGGATTTTCCCGCACCGTCTATGCCCTCAAAGCTTATAAAAATACCCTTTTTCATTTTTCTTCGTTATCGTTGAATTTAAGTATGTAGCTTCGTCTTACCTTGTTATTTGTCACGTTAAAGTATTTGAAGCTGTTGCGGACCTTTATGTTAGATTCAAGCTGTGGATTGAGGTTAAAATACTTAACGCCTCTTTCCTTGGCATAATCAAACACTTCACACAGAAGTGTGGCATTTACGCCCTTACGTTGATAATCATCCCTCGTGGCTATGAGCAAAAGATCTATGACCTCCGGGTGCTTGGACCTCAATGCCTTAAGCAATGGCAATGCACTGAAAAGGTTAAGCTTGCCACGGCACTTGATGAGCTGCTTTGAAAGATTCGGCATACCTATACCAAACGATATGAGTTCATCGTTTTCGTCGATTATAAGTCTCACGTAATCCAATGTCAAAAGATCTATGTATTGCTTTATAAAGCAGTCGATCTGCCTTTGCGTGAGAGGAACAACAGAGTAGAGCTGACCGTACGTCGCATTGAGAAGCTCAAATATTTGCTGTGCGTATCTATCCTTGAGCTCCTTGAGAGAGTTTGCCTGATAAACTCTGAGATTGAATTTGTTCTTTG
Organism: uncultured Lachnospiraceae bacterium; assembly: GCA_964403405.1. GTDB lineage: Bacteria > Bacillota > Clostridia > HGM11327 > HGM11327 > SIG351. The sequence continues at coordinate 2,939 of CAYOGO010000164.1, forward strand.
CTCTTTCGGATATAAGACGTATGGAGTCGGGAATAGTATCAACGACCATTTTGTATTCAAACCAATCGACGTCCTTTACAAATCCGTATCTTTCTATGTATTCGGGATAATAGCTGTGATTATATATTGTTGTGAGTGTACCTTCCTCATCAAAGCCCTTTACGAGCATACCCTCGGGGTCCATATCACAAAAGCCGAGAGGACCGATTATTCCGTCAACGCCCAGTGATCTTGCCCAGCTGCAAGCAGTATCGAGCAATGCCTTTGCTACTTCGTAGTCCTCAATAAAATCGATAAAACCGAATCTTGCAAGATTATTGCCCCATATTTCTATGTATTTGTGATTTATTATACCTGCTATTCTGCCGACGGTTTTGCCGTTTTCGTCCTTTGCAAGCCAATACTTTGCGTCGCAATATTCAAAAGCGGGGTTCTTTTTGGGGTCAAATGTAAAAATATCATCGCTTAAAAGCCCGGGGACGTAATAAATGCTGTCTTTGTAAAGCTTGTTCGGAAAATCCGCAAATTCCTTGAGCTGCTTGTGTGTTGATACCTCGATTATGCTGATTCTCATATGAAATTACCCAGA